>CAMCII010000099.1 GCA_945874505.1 Bordetella parapertussis
GCGTAAGCCCCGGGTTGACCGATCGCTGCTGCAGTGAGATCCGTCGGATTTGCTGTGGCACCAAAACCTGGCAACAGTTGTGCAAGTTGCTCGCAAGTCTGCGCTTGATACTGGGGCCACTCGATGTCAAGCGCAGCACCTAAATCAGCAACCATGACAAGATTGCCGCCCGATATTGAGGTAGCGGCCGCAGCACGTCCTTTAAAAGACTTTTGTTGCCGCAAGAGCATCGCCGTCTCGTAGAGTTCGTTACAGTCATCTACACGAAGGATCCCTAGCTGACGCAAGGCAGCATCACAAACATCATCTGCACCGGTAATCGACCCAGTATGAGAGGCGGCAGCACGACTACCAACCTCAGTACGCCCGACTTTCACCATGACGATCGGCTTATTGAGTTGGTAAGAGCGTTCGGCGAGCGCTCTTAAACGCTCACCGTCCGAAAGGCTTTCTACTAACATGGCGACGACCTTAGTCGCGTCGCTCTCAAGCATAAAGGCCGCGTAATCCATCAAATCAAGGTCGCAAGCGTTGCCACAACTGACCTGATAACTCACCCCTAATCCTGCTTGTTGCGCCCGCCACATCACATTGACTTGCCCAGCCCCGCCAGATTGACTGACAACCCCTAGCTCACCAGCAGCACGGCGCGGGCCTTGAATCGTTGCTGTTGAGGTCAGCGCAAAGGCGTCCACAAAATTAACCATGCCGTTGCAATTGGGCCCCATCATCCGAATATTGCCAGCCCGGGCGATGTCGACGAGGCGCTGTTGCGCAGCGCGCCCCTCGTCTGTGCCCAACTCACCAAACCCAGAGGAAAAAATCGTTACGAAGGGCACACCTCTCGCGGCGCATTGCTCGAGCGCGGTTGGCACTGCGTGCGCAGGCAACACGATCCCCACGTGATCAGGCGCCTCGGGCAAATCCGCGATTGAGGCAAAACAAGGTTGGCCAAAAATGGTCTCGCGCTTTGGGTTAATTGGGTAAACGTTGCCCTTAAAGCCGAAATCAATCGTTTGACGCATACAGCGCCCACCAAACTTTGAAAGATCTTCTGTTGCACCCACCATCGCGACACTGCGAGGTGCAAAAAAATGAGTCAAATCCGCAAAAACCGACACCTCTGACCTCAAGGGACGGCCGGCGCTCAGGCTCGCGCCCTCACCAACGTCAGACATAGCTTGCTCCGTGATCACCAAACCTTGTTTGATGAGTTCATTATGCGAGCCCGACAGGACCCTTTTTTGCTAGTATAAGTCAACCTTGCGAAAGCTTGTTGCAGCGGTGTTGAACAACGTGCCGCGCCCGGTCTGGTATTCGACGATGCGATCGATAATGAACGCTTTGTTGGTTTAGCTTAATCAGCAAAAACTAGCCGTCCTTTGCAGTTTTAAGATGAATCTCTTTGCAGATTTAGTCGCCTCACCCAGTGGCCCAAATCAAAGGTAGCTCAGCATGAACACTTTTCTGCAGCCCGTGACCGGCATCTTGGCACTCACAATGATTGCAGTTATCTTCAGTGAAGATCGTCGGGCTAATAAAAGTCGTCTCATCATCACGGGTGTCGGCATACAGTTTGTGTTTGCACTGCTGTTGCTGAAAGTCCCTTTCATCAAAGAGACTGTCGCGCTGATCAATCAAGGTGTGCTGGCGTTGCAGAAGGCCAGTGAAGCCGGTACATCATTAGTGTTCGGCTATCTGGGCGGTGCACCTCTTCCCTTTCAAGACAGTCAGCCCGGTGCAGCCTATGTTCTGGCGTTTCAAGCGCTACCGCTCGCTTTATTTATCAGTGCCTTTGCCGCACTGTTGTATCACTGGCGTATCTTGCCAAAGCTTGTGGGCGTATTTTCATGGTTGTTAGGCAAAACATTGAAAATGAATGGGGCCACAAGCTTTGCCGTATCAGCGAATATTTTTGTTGGCATGGTCGAAGCGCCCTTGCTCGTGCGTCCGTATCTTGCGCAGCTCAGTCGCTCTGATCTGTTTGTTGTCATGGCCTCGGGCATGTCGTGTATCGCAGGCACCGTCTTAGTGATTTATGCCGGTGTACTCAGTCAGATCGTCCCAGATGCTGCAAGCCATCTCCTGATTTCTTCGATAGTCAGTGCACCTGCGGTCATCATGCTCGCCCGACTGATGGTTCCGCCAAGCCCAGACACTGCTCAAATCGCCTTTCAACCCACCTCTGCGTACGGCAGCACCATGGATGCCATCGCGACGGGCACAGGCGATGGGGTTCGACTTGTTGTCAATATTGCTGCAATGCTGATTGTGCTAGTGGCACTTGTCGCACTGGCGAATGGCGCACTTGCTTTACTGCCAAATGTTGCAGGGGCTCCACTCACTCTTCAACGCATGTTAGGCGTACCCATGCAACCCATTGTGTGGATGCTTGGAATCCCTTGGGCTGAAACCAGCGTTGCCGGTCAACTGTTAGGCACCAAAATTGCGTTAAACGAGATGATTGCTTATCTAGACTTGGCCAAGTTACCAGAAGGCGCGCTCTCAGCCCGCAGCCAGCTGATTATGACCTACGTGTTGTGCGGATTTGCCAATTTTGGCAGCTTGGGGATTGTGATCGGCGGCTTAGGCGCAATGGCGCCTGCAAGGCGTCCAGAAATCATTGCCTTAGGACTACGTGCGGTGTTGATTGGTGCGATGGCAACCTGCATGAGTGCTGCGGTGGTTGCCATCGTTCTCGCTTAGTGGTCGAAGCGATCTAACACATGGCCTGGGCCTTGCTCAAGCTCGACGTAATCTTTGCCGTCATGCACCAAGCAGCCGTTGACCCACACACCGTGAATGCCAAGCCCCGAGCGAACTTTTCTTGAGCCTCCGCCGGGTAAATCATTCAAGGTTGCAACCTTTGACTTGCCCACGGTCGCTGGATCGAACAGCAACATGTCGGCAGGGCTACCCACTAACAAGCGCCCGCGGTTAGGGATTTTGAAGCGATCGGCCGCCTCACTAGTCAAAAGGCGAATACCATCTTCTAGTGAAAAATAACCGGTCTCGCGCACCCAATGCGACAAGAAATGCAAGCCAAACGCCGCATCGCACATGTAAATCAAATGGGCACCCGCATCCGATAACGTCACAACCGCCGAGGGATGCTTAAGCAATGGCGCCACGCCCTCGTCAATATGATTAAAAAACTTACCCGTAAAGTGAGTCTGTAAATTCTCTTTGACAGACAAATCAAAAAACGCATCAAGTGGGTCTTTGCCCCATTTTTTACCTAGCGCTTCGATGGTCAGACCCTCAAGCTCTGCATGCTCAGCAAGCGCTGTTTCACCAACTTCAAGATATTTCCAGTCTCCCAAGAATAAAATACCTGTTTTGGGATGCTTTAAGTTCTCACGTAACGCATTGCGAAAAGCAGGATCCAAGTAAACTTTTTTAATTTCGTCGGCTGATTTCTTTTTAATTGCATCAAAAGCCGAATGGCTGATCAGCGGATATGGCTCAGCCAAAGTGAAGTCGAACGAGAGTGGCTGACAGCTTGTCAAGATATACACCTCGTTACCCCGCGCACGCATCTCTGCCGCTTTGTTGTAATACGTGAGGGCTAGGTCTGGATTTGCTGGGTTATACATCGACAATACCGTCGAAATGAACGCAGGTCGCCCACTATTGATTGACACTTTCTCCATGACTTCGGGCGTGGCACGCGAACCCGTTGCCATCATGAACACGCCTTTGTTGGTCTCGCCCAACACGCCCGTGAGCGCCAATAACTCTTGCTCAGAGGCGATCGTCGAGGGCATCGGACGTCCTGCGTACCCGCTATGATTAGGCGAAAACGAGGAAGCAAAACCAATTGAACCAGCGTTCATCGCGTCACGGACAAGTTGACACATCGCTTCAAGCTCTTGCGGCGAGGGTTCGGCTTTTTCTGAACCTGCTTCGCCCATCACCGCGGTGCGTACCACCGAATGCCCCACAAACACTGCAGTATTCAGGTACGGCTTAATCGCACGCAACTGATCCATGTATTCTTGAAAAGTCTCAAACCCCCAGTTGACACCAGTCAATAACGAAGTCAGGTCCATACCTTCGACCACTGATAAATTCTTCATCATGGTTTCACGCTGCGGCGCGGGGCATGGAGCAATGCCAAAGCCACAGTTACCCATGACAACGGTGGTGACCCCAAGCGCCGGCGAAGGAGACATCGTGCGATCCCAGGTGACCTGCGCATCGAAATGCGTATGCAGGTCAACAATGCCCGGCATGAGAGACAAGCCCTTTGCATCGAGCTCTTGTTTTGCCGAACCAGTCACTTTACCAATCTCAGCAACAACCCCTTCTTTAATGGCCACATCGGCATGCACCGCAGGGTGCCCTAAGCCATCAAATACCTGTGCATTACGAATAATTAAATCGAACATGTTGTCTCCGCTTTTTATCTTGAGTGCTTCTGGGCGAGAGGTTTCTCGCACTTTAAACTTGTCTGACGTGATTTTAAAGCCATAGCGCCTACCTCATCCACAACACGGGGATTGCTTTCAGCGCTACGAAGCGCGGTTTACCCCGAAACTGATCAAACAATTCCTGACGCTTTCAACCCAGCAATCTGTTCGGCATTTTTATGCAGTACCGTACTTAAAATCTCATCCGTATGCTGCCCTAAAGCTGGCGGCGGAATCTCGTGTTTGATTGGTGTGCCCGAGAACTTCATTGGGCTGCCAACCAAGGGCACCGTGCCCGCAACAGCGTGTGGCAATTCAATTTTCATACCGCGTGCCAACACTTGAGGCTCTTCAAACACTTGCGCGACTGTATTAATTGGCCCATTCGCAACACCTGCCTCGTCGAGCAGTTTGACCCACTCGCGCGTGGTGTGTTTTAAAAAAATCTCAGCCAGAATCGCTGTGATCTCGACGCGATTTTTGACGCGCTCACCGTTGGTTGCGTAACGCGGATCTTGCGAAAGATTAGTGCATTGGGCAACTTCACAGAACTTCTTGAATAGATTGTCATTACCACAAGCCAAGATCAACGCACCATCTGAAGTTTTGAAGGTTTGGTAAGGCACGATATTCGGATGCGCATTACCGATCGACTTCGGCGACTCGCCAGTTGCAAAATAATTCATCGCCTGATTGGCCAAAAAGGCAACACAAGAGTCGAGCAACGAGACATCGATCCATTGCCCTTTACCCGTCACGGCACGATTCGCAATGGCCGCACAAACAGCGATCGAGGCATACATCCCTGTCGTCAAGTCAATAATCGGCACGCCAACCCGCTGCGGACCACCGCCAGGGGCGTCATCGCGCTCGCCCGTGATACTCATTAAACCGCCCATGCCTTGAGCCATAAAATCGTAGCCAGGACGGTCTTTTTCTGGCCCAGTCTGCCCAAAGCCGGTCACCGAGCAATAGATAATCGCCGGGTTAATCGCTTTAATGTCCTCGTAACCCAACCCATAGCGGGCCAAATCACCAACCTTGTAGTTTTCAAAAATCACGTCTACATTTTTTGCCAACTCACGCACTAACTGCTGCCCTTCTGGTTTAGACAAATCAATCGTGATTGATTTCTTACCGCGGTTGGCTGCACAAAAATAAGCAGACTCGCGAGTAGCATTGCCGTCTTGATCCTTCAAGAACGGAGGCGCGAAGGCCCGCGAGTCATCGCCCTTGATTGGGCGCTCTACCTTAATCACGTCTGCGCCTAAATCCGCTAAATTTTGTGCAGCCCATGGTGCAGCCAGTACGCGCGACAGGTCAAGAACTTTGATGTGGGAGAGAGGGCCAGACATAAGAAAGGTTCCAATTTTGTGACAAAAGCTTTATTGTAGAGGTTCAAACAGAAGCTCGTGAAAAATCGAGCCAGGAGATTATATTGAAACGCTTTCTTGCGGCCTTACTACTTGCCCCCTGTCTGGCACTCGCCCAGGTCTATCCAACCAAATCGGTTCGTATCGTTGTGCCTTTCCCGCCGGGCGGGGGCACCGACGTTGTCGCGCGCATTTTGGGTCAAAAACTGACTGAAACTTGGGGACAGCAAGCCATTATTGAAAACAAGACAGGCGCCAGTGGCACCGTCGGTTCAGAGCTTGTCGCAAAATCGGCGGCTGACGGCTACACCTTATTACTACAGGGCACCCAGCACTCGATCAACCTGAGCCTGTATAAAAAGCTGCCCTACGACACCTTGAAAGACTTTGTACCGGTGGCCCATGTTGCGATTGCACCCTTTTTGCTGATTGTGAACTCATCTGTACCGGCCAGTTCTGTCAAAGAACTTATTGCATATATCAAGACGCAACCCAACGGACTTGACTATGGCTCGAGCGGACCCGGAGGTGGTGCGCATTTGGCTGGCGAGATTTTCAAAACGATGGCTGGTGTGCAAATGCGGCATATTCCTTACAAAGGAGGTTCGCCGGCTTTAACTGACTTATTAGGCGGTCAGATCCCAATGCTGTTCGACCCAATCCCAACCTCGATCAAACACGCAAACGGTGGACGTATCAAGGTGCTAGCGATTTCGAGCGGCGAGCGTGTTGTCGCGGCACCTAACGTTCCTACTGTGTCTGAGTCTGGATTACCCGGCTTTGATGTTGTGTCTTGGTTTGGCTTGTACGCGCCGAAAGCGACGCCCGCTGCAATTGTCAACAAACTCAACGCAGATGTGAACCGCGCACTAGCTCTGCCCGATGTACAAGACAAATTCAAAGACATGGGGTTTAGCACCAAGCTGATGAGCCCCTCAGAGTTTGATACTCACCTTCGTGCTGAAGTCGTTAAATTTGCCAAGGCCATCAAAGACTCGGGCGCAAAAATTGACGAGTAAGTCTGTGTGGCACCCCACCCTTTGAGTGGGGATGGCCACACTGCCAATGCTTAAGGCTGCTACGCTGACAACGTGGTTGTGGATCTCGAATGTCAGCATTTGCGAGCCATTCATTTTAAGTTCGCTTAAATATGAGGACTTGAGAGGCTAGCAACCGAGCGGTCGATCTACACTGCAGCGCATCGGGTACTGAACCAAACCCAGCCTCAGCGTCGAGATCAACATGTTTGTCGATCAATTTTTGGACACACACCAACTGCATGTCTCACGCTTCAAACATGAGGCGACTAATACCTGTGCCGAATTTAAGGCCTTAGTGCCTTCACTCGGTGGCACGCGTAATAAGAACTTATTTTTGCAGGATAAAAAAGGACGACGCCATTTTTTGGTCGTGACGCAACCCGAGCATGAAGTGGATCTGATCAAACTTGGTGAAAAACTAGAGGCTAAAAGGCTTGGGTTCGCCTCTGCAGCGAGATTAAAACTTTTTTTAGACGTCAAGCCAGGTGCCGTCAGCATACTCGCCTTGATACGCGATATTGAAACAAAGGTCGAGTTAATTATTGATCAGCATATTTGGCAAGCCAACGCGATACAGGCCCACCCGCTCGTGAATACCGAAACTCTTATCATTGAAAACAAAGAGCTTCAACGCTTTCTGAAAATTACCGGACACATTCCGAAAATAATGAATGTTCCGATCATCGAGCCTACTTTCTTGGCAAACGCCCGAGCATAAAAAACTCATCGTTGGGGCGCATCGAGGTCACATTGGCCATGCGGTTAGACATCCCAAAAAATCCGGTGATGGCGGTAATATCCCAAATATCTTCATCATCAAAACCGTGCGCGCGTAGCTCAGCATAATCCTGATCACCGATCGACTGTGAGTCAAGGCATACCTTCACGGCAAAATCGAGCATGGCTTTTTGGCGAGGTGTGATGTCTGCTTTGTGATGATTCACGGCTACCTGATCAGCCACCAGCGGATTTTTGGCATAAATACGCAAAATTGCACCGTGCGCCATGACGCAATACAAACAGTTATTTTTGGCACTGGTAGTGGTGACAATCATTTCACGATCGGCTTTCGTCAAGCTACCCGTATCCTTGACCATCAGCGCATCGTGGTAAGCAAAAAAAGCACGAAATTCATCAGGTCTGCGCGAGAGCACCAAAAATACATTCGGTACAAATCCAGATTTCTCTTGCACTGCAAGAATCTTTTCGCGGATGTCTATTGGCAGATCTGTCAGCGCCGGGATCGCAAAACGTGAGATGGGATGAGCCTGATTTTTCACTGCGGCGTTGTTTTGCGAAACGTTAGTCATCGATTATCCAGTAAGTCAGTCAATTAGTCGGTCGATCTATCAGGCAACGGATCTTTCGTTCTTTTGGTCTTTCATTCTTTCGGTATTCCGGTATTTCGGTATTTCGACCAGTCGGTAACATCTCGCAGCCTACGAATGATCTCAATTACCAGCGCTCAACCGCAGGACGCAAATCAAGTTCGAACGTCCACGCATCGGGACTCTGTTCATGCAACCAGACATACGCTTGCGCAATGCTATCAGGCTCAATCAAACCTAGAGGGCCCAAGGCCACCACGCGTTCGGGTTGGGTTGCGCGTACACGCTCAGAATCGATCACACCATCAACAATAACGTGCGCCACATGCAAGCCTTGAGGACCAAATTCACGCGCCATGCTTTGAGCAAGTGCTCTGAGCGCAGCCTTGCCGCCCGCGAAGGCGCTAAACCCGACACCGCCACGTAAACTTGCCGTGGCGCCCGTAAATAAAATTGTGCCCCGATGCCGAGGAAGCATTGCGCGCGCAGCCTCACGCCCCACTAAAAAGCCAGCCATCGCGCACATTTCCCAGGTCTTGAAATACTTTTGTGCGGTCATCTCTAACAAAGGGAAGCGTACGTTGCCACCAACGTTAAACACAACAACCTCGAGGGCGCCCACGTCTTGTTCAATTTTTTTAAATAAGCTGACGACTTCATCCTCACGGCGCGCATCGAGCGTGAACGCCATGGCACGACCGCCCAATTCATGAATGGCTGCCAACAAGCCTTGACTGGCTTCAGGGGTGCGACGGGTGACGCACACTGTGTAACCTGCTAGCGCAAATTGCTTCGCAACCGCACTGCCAGTGCCGTCACCCGCCCCCACGATTAAACAAACTTTTGGGGGCAAGCCGCTCGCGGCAGATTCGTTCAATTTAGGCTCTCGCGGTGGGACGCGCCACCATCGCACCGTACCAACGCGTCAGCTCTTTAAGCTCTGGAGGAATCCTTGTGCCGGTCGCTTTACCGACGAGAAAACCGCACTGTGCGACGATGTCAGCGATCGTGTAGTGATCGGCTGCGATGAATTCTTTACCAACTAGTTCGCGATCTAGCCATTCAAAGGCCTCGAGCGCGCGTGCATGGTAAAACACGCCACAGGCCGGCTCTTGCGGCACGCGACCGATCCAGTACTGGCCCGTATGCCGAAAGTTAGTGATGATCGGCATCACAATTTCAAACTCTATTCGACGCGTCCACATCTCGATCTGCGCCTGTTCAAGCGCGGTGCGACCAAAAAGCGGTTTTTCAGGATGCAAGGACTCGAGGTAACGGCATATCGCAATGGATTCGGTCAATAACGTTCCGTCATCCAGTTCAAGCACCGGCGTTTTACCAAGTGAGTTTTTTGATAAAAACTCTGGTTGCAGGTTCTCGCGATTTAAGCCATCGACTTGCCGCGTCGGGATCATGAGCTCTTTTTCGGCTAAAAAAATTCGCACACGGCGAGGATTCATGGCACTCGTCATGTCATAGAGCAGCATGGGTTATCCCTTATAAAAAAGATGTCATTTATTCTAATGTAAATAGCCAAGCGTGTGTCAGACGTATTATCATCAGTCTGAAAACTGCGAAGCTTTTTTGGATCAATACACAACGAAGGTACCCTATGTCATTAAAACTCTTGCGACATCTCACTCTGCTGGCATGCACCATCGTGGGCTTGGCTGCACCTACCTGGGCCAATGCACAAGCCTGGCCAACAAAAAACATTCGTATTGTGCTGCAGTTTTCGCCGGGTGGCGCGACCGACGTTATCGCAAGAATTTTGGCCCAGTATCTCACTACCTCGCTTGGACAAACGGTTATCGTCGAAAACAAACCTGGCGCCGATGGGCAGATCGCAGCTGAATTTGTGATGCGCTCCGAGCCTGATGGCCATACATTTTTCATGGCCTCGAATACGCCCATGATGCAGGTGCCGTTACTCAAAAAGAACCCGCCTTACGATCCGCTCACAAATTTTACGCCAGTGGCGTTGGTTGGCCGCTATATCTTTGTGATGGTCGCAAACCCGAAACAGCCCTTTAAAACATACGCTGAGTTGGCCGCCTACGCCAAAGCCAATCCTGGCAAGCTCAACTTTGGCAGCCACAGCGGTGTGACGCAATTGATGTTTAGCCGTATGACTAAACAAAACGGTCTGGAAATGAACTTAATCCCTTACAAGGGAGAAGCCCCAAACGTCAGTGATTTGCTAGGTGGACATGTGCAGTTCAACCTAGTCTCGACGATCAGTACCCTGCAACACATTAACGACGGCAAGCTCACCCCAATCGCCGTGATGCTCGATAAACGTCTTTCACTTCTGCCCAACGTGCCGACCTTTGCTGAAGCAGGATTGCCGTCCTTGGGTGCCCAAACTTGGGCCGCGCTCTTTGGCCCCGCCAAGCTACCGCCAGAGATCGCCAACCGAATGAGCGAGGC
>CAMCII010000100.1 GCA_945874505.1 Bordetella parapertussis
ACGAAGTGTCGCGCGGCAACACCTGTGAAAACGCCGGCACAAGCAGTACGTCATCGAAGGTGAGCGCAGTTTGGATAAGACGCATAAAAAGCTCCGGGCGCAAAGCGTGATTATACGATGGACGAACGACTTCTTTTGAGAGACAACTAATGCTAAAAAGCACCTAGTCTGTTTGGCCTGAGCGCCACTTTCTCGGATTTTGACCAAAAACACCCATAATTCTTCAAAACTTTGACTCATGACAACTGAAAACACTCTGGCGCAATGGCTAGAAGACGAACAAAAAATACTTGCCGGCATGCCCAACGGGCGGCCGATCGGGCTGTTAGACAAAAGTAAAACGGCAACAATGACAGGCATGGAGGTCATGCAGGCGGTTATGCGGGGTGACTTACCAAACGGCCCGATGGCTGCAACCTGTGGCTACCTGATTGTGGCGCTCGAACCGGGGCAAGCCACGCTGCAAGGCAACCCCACCGAAAGTGTCATGAACGTTCAGGGTTCAGTGCATGGGGGTTGGTTTGCCAGCATTTTAGATGGCGCAGTCGGCAACGCCATCCACACCATGTTGCCCGCTGGCACGGGCTACACCACCTTAGATTTAAGCGTAAAAATGACCCGTGCCATCGTGCCCGCCCCGGGTATCCGAGTACGCGCGATTGGCAAGATCATTCAAGTCGGCCGTCAGGTCGCCACCGCAGAGGGCCGTATTGTTGGCCCAGACGGCAAACTCTATGCCCACGCCACAACAACTTGCCTGATCTTGAGTCACGCTAAAAAGTAAGCGATTCTCTGGTCACCGCAAACCGTCAGAACAGGTGGCAGTGTGGCGACCAAACACGCCATTGCTCAATCACCATATTCGAACTTTCTCTGAAATGAAAGATGCTCTCGTAATGTCCAGAGGCTGACTCTAACCAATCAAGAGACCTTTCTAGCCAATCGCGACCCGTGCATTCTGGAAGAACCTCATCCACGGGGTGTAAGCGCCCTTCGTATCGTTTGGCCCCCAACTTGGCGGCGACCACGACATCATCACGTTGCGGGTCACGCGTTCAGGGTGCGGCATCAACACCGTAAACCGCCCGTCCGCTGTTGTCACCGACGTCAGGCCCTTGGGACTGCCGTTTGGGTTAAACGGATACGCCTCAGTGGCTTGACCTTTATGATCCACATAACGCAGAGCTGCAAGCACGGATTGCGGATTGCCCTGACGACTAAAGTTCGCAAAGCCTTCGCCATGCGCTACGGCAACGGGGATTGTTGCACCCGCCATCCCCTTGAAGAACAAAGAGGGAGATTCAAGCACTTCAACCAACGAAAAACGCGCCTCATATTTTTCAGATTGATTGCGGGTAAAGCGTGGCCAGTTCTCGGCGCCCGGGATCATCGTGGCTAAGGCAGCCATCATCTGACAACCATTACATACGCCTAAGCCAAAGGCATCGGTGCGCGAAAAGTATTGTCCGAATTGATCCAACAATTGCGTGTTAAACAAAATACTGCGCGCCCAGCCCTCGCCCGCACCAAGCGTGTCGCCATAACTAAAACCACCCACTGCCACCAGACCTTTAAAGCTAGATAGCTGAGCCTTGCCGGTTTGCAGATCAGTCATGTGAACGTCAACAGCTTCGAACCCAGCTTTATCAAACGCCCAGGCCATTTCAACTTGGCTATTGCACCCCTGCTCGCGCAAGATGGCAACTCGTGGGCGCGCGCCCTTGCCAATAAACGGCGCCGCAACATCTTGCTGAGGATCAAACTGCACCTGCGGCGACATACCAAGGTCTGTTGCGTCGGCCCACAGCTCTAGCTCAGCCTTGGCACAGGCTGGATTGTCACGCCGCAGGGCGATGCGATAGCTGACATCGCTCCAGAGTGCGCCGAGCTCGGCACGCGGCCGCGACCAGATGCGGTTGCCATCACGAAACACCTCGAGCGTGTCGGTGGTATTGGTCGAACCAATCACATGTGAATGGGTTGAGAGACCCGCAGCCCGCAACACTTGCATCACGGCATCACGCTCGGCTGCAGGGACTTGAATCACTGCACCCGCCTCTTCTGAAAACAAGGCTTTGAGGGTCAATTCGTTACGCTGTACGGCAACTTGTGAAGCACGAATATTGTAGGCATCCCAATCTTGGGCATTATGGTCGTAGCACAACATATCGATGTTAAGCGACACACCCGTGTGACCCGCAAAGGCCATCTCGGCTACCGTTGCCAACAAGCCACCATCAGAACGATCGTGGTAGGCCAACAAGATGCCAGACTGCGCGAGCGCGCGAATCGTGACAAAGAATGTGCGCAAGGCTTGTGCCTCATCGATATCAGGCGTTTGCTCACCCAATTGATTACACACTTGAGTCAGGATCGAGCCACCCATACGCTGTTTGCCACCGCCCAGATCAATCAAGATCAAAGTCGTTGGGCCGACATCAGTACGCAGTTGCGGCGTTAAGGTCGCACGAACATCTTGAACAGGTGAAAACGCTGTCACGATTAACGAAACGGGCGCAATCACTTTACGCGCTTCGCCGTCGTGCGACCAACCGGTTTGCATCGACAACGAATCTTTACCAACCGGGATCGACAAACCAACCTCTTGACAAAGCTGACTGACCGCAGCGACGGTGTCGTAAAGCGCCGCATCTTGGCCGGGCGCTCCGCACGCCGCCATCCAGTTGGCTGACAACTTAATATCTTCAAGGCACGCCACATCGGCTGCGGCAAGATTGGTTAACGCTTCGGCCACGGCCATCCGCCCTGAGGCGGACGCATTAATCACAGCAAGCGGCGTACGCTCACCCATCGCCATTGCCTCGCCACGTGTGCCATCGTGATCCGCTAAGGTCACGGCACAATCGGCCACGGGCACCTGCCAGGGGCCAACCATCTGATCACGGCTTGATAAACCACCCACGGTGCGATCGCCGATCGTAATCAAGAAGGTTTTATTTGCAACGGTTGGGTGCTGCAAGACGCGCGTGATGGCGTCATCGAGTGTGATGACCGTCAAATCTAAAGGCGCGGTTTGGCCCGGCAGACGTTTTACATCGCGTGTCATGCGTGGGGGCTTACCTAAGATGACATCGATCGGTACGTCGACGGGGCGCAGGCCTTTTGTAGAGGTAGAGGTAGAGGTAGCGGTAGCGGTAGCGGTAGCGGTAGCGGTAGCGGTAGAGGTTGAGGTTGGGGTAGATGCGACTTCAGTAGCAGAGCGCTGAGCGTGCGCAGCAGGGTCTTGATTCAAAGATCCGAGCTGATCCAAACCTGGCAAACCCTCGCCGTTTGACACGATTAACTGACGCTCTTGGGTCGCCACACCAATCACCGCAAACGGGCAACGCTCGCGCTCGGCAATCGCCTGAAACCGCTCAAGATCTTGCGGCATCAGCGCTAACACGTAGCGTTCTTGCGATTCGTTGCTCCAGATCTCGGCAGGCGACATGCCTGATTCTTCAAGATGCACACGCTTAAGCTCAAAGGTTGCACCACGACCTGCATCGTTCACCAACTCTGGAAACGCATTGGATAAACCACCTGCGCCCACATCATGAATGGCCACAATCGGATTATTTTCACCTTGTTGCCAGCAGCGATCAATCACCTCTTGGCAACGACGCTCGAGCTCGGGGTTGCCACGCTGCACCGAATCAAAGTCGAGTGCCGCCGTGTTCGACCCGACCGACATACTCGAAGCTGCGCTGCCGCCCATGCCAATCCGTAAACCGGGACCACCCAATTGAATTAACAGCGCGCCCGGCTGGATCACGTCTTTTTTGGTCAAACCAGCATCGATACTACCTAAGCCGCCCGCGATCATAATCGGCTTGTGATAGCCCCAACGCGTGTCAGCAGTGGATTGTTCAAACGATCTGAAATAGCCCAGCAAGTTGGGGCGACCAAATTCATTATTAAACGCAGCAGCACCCAAGGGGCCCTCGATCATGATCGCTAAGGGGCTGGCGATACGATCAGGGCTACCGTGATGATCGGCTTCGTAGACCCGCGGCGCATCATCGAAGCGCAGATGTGAAACAGTAAAACCAGCCAACCCTGCCTTAGGCTTCGAGCCCCGACCGGTTGAGCCCTCGTCGCGAATCTCACCACCCGCACCTGTTGCTGCACCTTCAAACGGGGCAATCGCGGTGGGATGATTGTGGGTTTCGACTTTCATCACGGTATGCACGAGTTGTGGCTTGGCAGCATACACGCCACCTTGCGCCCCACCTGGCAACGCTGCCTGAAATCGTAACGCCTCGCCACCCTGCATGATGGCCGAGTTATCTGAGTAAGCCACCACGGTACCCAGAGGCTGCGCCGCATGGGTTTCGCGAATCATGCCAAACAAGGTTTTGTCAGTGGGCTTGCCATCAATCACCCACTGCGCGTTAAAGATCTTGTGGCGACAGTGCTCGCTGTTGGCCTGAGCAAACATCATTAATTCAACATCGGTCGGATCGCGCCCGAGCTCTGTGAACGATTGCGTCAGGTAGTCGATTTCGTCTTCAGATAACGCCAAACCCAAACTCGTATTGGCCTGAAGTAAAGCCTGCTTACCTTGCGCCATCACCTCGACGGTACGCATCGGCTTGCCCGGCAGCGAAGCAAATAGCGCTTGGGGATCAAAGCCTGCGTCAACGACGGTCTCGGTCATACGATCGTGCAGGCAATCAGCGGCCTGCGCCAGCATCGCTGAGTCAAGTTTTTGTGTTTTTAACCAAGTACGCTCGGGGGTCAACACGTAGCGCACGCCACGCTCGATTCGTAACACATTCGCAAAGCCGCAATTGTGTGCAATGTCAGTGGCCTTACTGGCCCAAGCAGAGATGGTGCCCAAGCGGGGGATCACCCGCAAAATCAAGTCAGACGACTGCGGCTCTGCCGTGTTTGCAGTTGGCCCATAATCAAGCAGCTGTCGCAGACGCTGAGTCGTGGCCGAATCAGGCGTTTGCTCGCACCAGACAAAATGCTCAAAACGCGCCGTAATATCAGCGATAGGTAAGCCCAGCGCTTTGAACTTGGCCAGCAGACGTTCTTGACGAAATTGGGACAATACAGAAGAGCCGAGCACATGCAGAATATGGGACACAGTCAGGACCAATTAGCGGTTAATTTGAGGCAAAAAATTGGTAAAGCTAGGGGAAAACGCCTATTTTAGCTCTCATCGGGACATAAAACAGCCGAGACCCTCGGGTTCGTTGCTATGATGCGCAACGATACAAATCACACTAGAGGATACCCAAATGTCAATCACTCGACGTAACCTACTTGCTGGCGTTGGCGCCGGTGCTATTGTCATGGCGGCCCCTTTGCGTAGCGCCTGGGCACAATCTAAAGCAGAGTTTTCATACAAATACGCCAATAATCTGCCTTTGACTCACCCGATGAATATTCGCGCCAAAGAAATGGCCGATGCCATTCAAGCTGAAACCGCCGGACGCGTTGAAATTCGCATTTTTCCAAGCAGCCAACTCGGCTCTGACACAGACATGCTGAGCCAGGTTCGCAACGGTGGCGTCGAATTCTTCACCTTATCAGGTTTGATTTTGGCCACCTTGGTGCCCGCGTCATCGATTACCGGCATCGGTTTCGCTTTCAGCGACTACGAGGCAGTCTGGAAGGCACTTGATGGTGACTTGGGTGCGCACGTGCGTAAAGAGATTAGCAAAGCAAATCTGGTCGCCATGGACAAGATCTGGGATAACGGCTTTCGCCAAATCACCTCGTCAACCAAGCCCATTCAAAGCGCTGAAGACTTAAAGGGCTTCAAGATTCGCGTGCCCGTGTCACCGCTTTGGACTTCAATGTTCAAAGCCTTTGACTCGGCGCCTGCTTCGATCAACTTTAACGAGGTTTATAGCGCCTTGCAAACCAAAGTGGTCGACGGCCAAGAAAACCCCTTGGCAATTATCGACACGGCAAAACTTAACGAAGTGCAAAAGTTCTGCTCGATCACAAATCATATGTGGGATGGCTTCTGGTTCTTGGCAAACAAACGCGCGTGGGAAAGGCTGCCAGAAAATATGCGCGCAATCGTGGCAAAAAATATCAATGCTGCGGGCATGAAAGAGCGTGTCGATGTTGCAGCCATGAATGCTGGCTTACAAAAAGGTCTCACCGAAAAAGGCATGATCTTTAATCAGACCAAGTCAGATTCGTTCCGCGACCGTCTGCGCCAAGGTGGCTTTTACACCGAATGGAAAGGCAAGCTGGGTGATGACGCCTGGTCGATGCTTGAGCGCTACAGCGGCAAACTCGCTTAAGCTAGCTGTCTTGTGATGGCGCAAGCAAGTCGCTTCGCCGCACGTAAACTCCGGATGCAACGCTCGTTGAAAGCGGCATCCGGATTTTTTTTATTCAAGTCTTCAAAGATTCGACAATGACCACAGAGCTCACTCTTTCCGCCAGCCCCCTCGTGTCACGACTGTTAAAACCAATCGAATTTATCAGCGCAGTGCTAATGACGGTGATTGTGGTCATGCTGTTGGTAGGCGTCGTATCGCGCTATGTTTTTTCGCTACCGATTGTGTGGATTGATGAAGTCGTTTCTATTTCATTTTTGTGGCTTGCCATGCTGGGCTCGGCAATCGCCATGTATCGCAATGAGCACTTACGCTTAACGCTATTTTTACAAATGATGCCTGAGCGCCTTCGTGGTTTTGTTCATGCCGTCGCACTGGTGACGATTGTTGCGTTTCTGCTGGCTCTGGTGACGCCCGCGATCGAGTATGCACAAGACGAATGGTTTGTCACCTCTCCGGCACTTGGGATCCCCAATAGCTTTAGGGTATCGGCGTTGGCGTTTGGCATTTTGACCATGCTTGGGATACTGGTCGCCTATGCAGCCCAAACGGTGAGCAAGCTCAATCTCTTGGGTGCCGCGGTCTTGGTGAGCGCCTTCGCGGGCCTTTGCTGGATAAGCTCTGGGTGGCTGACGTCACTGGGGCTCTACAACATTCTATTTTTCTTGGTCATCTTAGTTGCCCTGTGCTTAGTGGCAGGCGTGCCCATTGCGTTTTGCTTTGGCGCAGGGGCATTGTGTTATCTGGCCTTCTCAACCAGCGTGCCCCTAATGGTTGTGATTGGGCGCATGGATGAAGGCATGTCAAGCCTGATTTTAGTGTCGGTCCCCATCTTTGTTTTGCTAGGCTGTGTGCTCGATGCTACGGGGATGGGCAAAGCCATCGTCGATTTCTTGGCCGCGTTGTTGGGGCACATTAAAGCTGGTATGTCATACGTGTTGCTTGGCTCGCTATTTATTGTGTCAGGCATCTCGGGCTCAAAAGTGTCGGATATGGCAACCATTGCGCCGGCGTTGTTTCCTGAAATGAAGCGCCGAGGTCACAAACCGCGCGAAATGATTGCCCTGCTGGCGACCGGTGCTGCGATGGCAGATACCGTACCACCAAGTATCGTGCTGATCGTGTTGGGGTCAGTTGCGGGCGTCTCAATCGCGGGCTTGTTTCAAAGCGGCGTCGTGATTGCGGGCGTGTTACTGATAGCTCTGGCCGCCTTAGCGCGCTGGAAAGCCCGTCACGAGCAACTTGATAACGTCAAACGCTCAACCATCAAAATGATCTGGAAGGCCTTGTTAATTGCTGGCCCCGCCTTAGTGTTGCCTTTTTTGATTCGCAGCGCGGTAGGTGGTGGCGTAGCAACAGCAACTGAAGTCTCGACCATTGCGGTGCTCTACGCCATGATGATTGGGCAAGTGTTGTACGGCGGCCTTGGTTGGCGCAAGGTTTATACGATGCTGGTCGAAACTGCCGCGTTAAGCGGTGCGATCCTGTTGATCTTGGGCACCGCCTCTGCGATGGCCTGGGCCATTACACAAAGCGGCGTGGTGCAAAGCTTGTCAACATTTTTAACCACCCTACCCGGTGGCATCGCCGGTTTTATGGTGGTGACGATCTTGGTATTCTTGATTTTAGGTTGCTTACTTGAAGGCTTACCCGCGATTTTGATCTTGGCACCCATCATGTTTCCGATTGCCAAAAAACTGGGGATTCATGAGATTCACTATTCAATGGTGGTCGTCACCGCCATGAATATTGGCTTGATGATGCCCCCGATTGGTATAGGCTTTTACGTTGCCTGCCGCATCGGCGATACCTCGCCCGATGACGTGATGGGTGCCATCTGGCCTTACATTATTGCGCTGCTGGTTGGGTTGATTGCGATTGCCGCAGTGCCGTGGTTTTCGACGGTGGCGTTATGACATCAGCGTGATGGGCGTTCTGAGCATTATGGGCTTTGCACGTCGACGGTAGCAGTCTCACGTGAATACGATCCTCACAAAAAGACCGCTCTGTTCGTATTATGAAGAGAGCGGTCTTTTTGTCGAGGATGTCAGGAGAGAATCCCGCTAGCAAATTCGCGTACGGGACTCTGGCTACGCAAGAACTAACTATTTCTTTTTCACCGGCGGCAAATCAGTGCAATGACCCTCAGCTGCCTCAGCCGCTAAGCCAACTGACTCACCGAGGGTTGGGTGTGGATGAATTGTTTTACCAATATCCACCATATCCGCACCCATTTCAATGGCCAACACGACCTCACTGATCAGATCCCCGGCATTGGTGCCAACGATGCCACCACCAAGAATTTTGTGGGTTGCCGCATCAAACAACAGTTTGGTAAAGCCTTCATCGCGGCCATTAGCAATCGCACGACCCGACGCAGCCCACGGAAACATCCCTTTAGTAATCGCGACACCTTGTTGCTTGGCCTGATCTTCTGTTAAGCCAACCCAAGCCACTTCAGGGTCGGTGTAGGCCACCGACGGGATCACGCGTGCATCAAAGTAGCTCTTCTGCCCGGCAGCAACTTCAGCCGCAACGTGGCCTTCATGCACCGCTTTATGCGCCAACATGGGCTGACCAATCAAATCACCAATGGCAAAAATATTAGGCACATTGGTGCGCATTTGACGGTCGACCTCGATAAAGCCCCGTTCACTCACCATCACACCAGCTTTGTCTGCACCGATTTTTTTACCATTCGGTGTGCGACCCACTGCTTGCAATACTAAATCGTAGCGCTGCGCCTCTTTCGGTGCACCAGCACCTTCGAAGGTGACGTAGATGCCGTCTTTTTTAGCCACGGCACCAACGGTTTTTGTATTGAGCATCAGGTTATCAAAGCGATGGGCATTTTTCTTTTGCCATACTTTGACTAAATCACGATCTGCGCCTTGCATTAAGCCGTCTTGCATTTCGACCACATCAAGGCGTGAGCCGAGAGCCGAATACACGGTACCCATTTCTAGGCCAATGATGCCGCCACCCACAATCAGCATTTTTTTCGGGATATTGCGTAACAACAACGCGCCGGTTGAGTCCACCACGCGCTCATCCTCTGGCATAAACGGCAGCTTCACTGACTGACTGCCCGCAGCAATAATCGCTTGGGCAAACTCAATCGTTTGCACACCAGCAGCCGTTTGAACTGAAACGTGATTAGCACTGACAAACGAACCGAGACCCGTGACGACGGTCACTTTGCGAGCCTTAGCCATACCAGCCAAACCGCCGGTGAGCTTACCAATCACGCCATCCTTAAAGGCGCGCAACTTATCCAGATCAATCTTAGGCTTACCAAACGAGATACCGTGGTCTGCCAAGGCTTGCGCCTCTTCGAGCACAGCTGCGGTATGTAACAACGCCTTTGAAGGGATACATCCCACGTTTAAGCACACACCACCCAGCGTTGAGTAGCGCTCAACTAACACCACGTTGAGCCCAAGATCAGCGGCGCGAAAGGCTGCTGAGTAACCACCAGGGCCTGCACCCAACACCAAGAGGTCAAACCGACTGTCAACCTTTCCGTCGTATTTTGCGATCGCAACGATCGGTGCAGCACTCGCGGTAGCAGCACTCTCGGCAGCGGCGCCTACAGTCGTCGCAACACCTGAACGAGTAGCCTGCGCGCCCGTCGCTGACGCGTTGTTTGCGAGCTGAGCGCCAGCCGGCGTTAAACCCAGCGAACCTGCTGCAGAACTTATTGCAGCAGCGGCACCCGCAGCTAAGGCTAAGGCATTTGCGCCGGCCGCTGCGCTTGCGCCAGACGGCGCCGAAGCCGAGGCGGCAGGGGCAGCTGCCGCACCCGTACTTGCCTCGAGCTGCAAGATCACTGAACCTTGTTTCACTTTGTCGCCAATCTTCACTAATACAGCTTTAACGACACCACCTTGATTTGAGGGGATCTCCATTGACGACTTGTCGGATTCAACCGTAATCAGGCTTTGCTCAGCCTTGACCGTATCGCCAACCGCCACCAGCACTTCAATGACATCGACCGTATCAAAGTCACCAATATCTGGGATTGGAATATCAATCAGTTTGCTCATCTCAGCCCCTTACAGTGCGATACGGCGAAAATCCGCCAACAGACTGCCAAGGTAGGCGTTAAAGCGTGCCCCTGAAGCACCGTCAATCACACGGTGGTCGTACGACAACGACAGCGGCAACGTCAACTGTGGCACAAACTGTTTGCCATCCCACACCGGCTTCATGTAAGACTTTGACACGCCCAAGATCGCGAGTTCTGGCGCATTGATGATCGGTG
>CAMCII010000101.1 GCA_945874505.1 Bordetella parapertussis
TGGATCCGCAGGGGATTATGAATCCTGGGAAGGTGTTGCAGGCTTAGTCATCTTCATGCGCCCGCCATTTGCCGGCGCCCGATCCGGTGATTTTTTGGCTGAGCAAAAAATACGCGGCCTCGGGTCCTGCAAATGGCTGGAGGGTTTAGAGTGCCTGGGGTGTATTCATTCGCCCGCCTTTTGCCGGAGTCCGATCCGGTGATTTTTTGGCTGAGCAAAAAATACGCGGCCTCGGATCCTGCAAAAGGCTTGAGGGTTGGGATTGCCCGGGGTGTGTAATTCGCCCGCCTTTTGCCGGCGCCCGATCCGGTGATTTTTTGGCTGAGCAAAAAATACGCGGCCTCGGGTCCTGCAAAAGGCTTGGATTTAGGATTGCGGTGGGTGTTAAACCGCTGGTAGGATTTTGCCGGTGGCTTGGCCGAAGCTCAGTCTGGGATAACCGGGCTTGATGCACTCGGCTTGTAGGGTGATTTCGTCGCCGTCTTCTAAGAATTTGCGTTCTTGGCCCCACGGGAGTTTGATGGCTTTGGTGGCGCCGAAGCTGAGTTCGTTGAAGGACAGGGCTTGCTCTGGCTCGGGGCCTGACATGGTGCCGGTGCCGATCAAATCGCCGGGTTGCAGGTTGCAGCCGTTGACGGTGTGATGGGTGATGAGTTGGGATAGGGTCCAGTACGCGTGGCATAAATTGCTGTGGGCCAGCAAGGCGGGGGCGTTGTTGGCTGCGCGCGATTGGTCGGTTGAGATCAGGGCTTTGAGGCCGATGTCGTAGACGCCACCTTGTTTGACTGATTCGTTCATCAGATAGGGCAGGGGCTGTGGATCTGAGGCTGGGCGGTTAAAGGGCATCCGAAAGGGTTCAAGGGCTTCGCGTGTCACGATCCAGGGTGAGATGGTGGTGGCAAAGCTTTTGGCTAAGAAGGGGCCCAAGGGCTGAACTTCCCAGGCTTGAATGTCGCGGGCTGACCAGTCATTTAGGATGCATACGCCAAAAATATGATCGTCTGCCTCGTCGATGGTGATGCGCTTGCCTTGGGCGTTGCCGGGCCCGACGAACATGGCCATTTCAAGTTCAAAATCTAGTCTCTGGCTAGGACCAAAGCTGGGTGCTTCACCTGTCTGGGCGGGGCGCGACTGGCCGACTGGGCGCACGACGTTGTGGCCCGAGATGACAACACTTGAGGCGCGGCCGTGATAACCGATGGGCAGCCATTTGAAGTTGGGGAGTAAGGGCGCATCGGGTCGTGAAATCCGACCACCGGCTGTGGCGTGATGAATCGAGATATAAAAATCGGTGTAATCACGAATTTGCGCAGGCAAGCTGTATTCGGCCTGGGCTTGGGGCACCAAAAGCGACTCGATTGTTGCTTGGATCGCGCTACCCGTGCGCACCGCACGCGACAGCGCCAGGCGTAACGCCGACCAGTGGGCGTTGCCAAGCGCCATCAGCGCGTTCAGGGTAGAGCCCGTGCACGTATTAAGGGCCTCAGCGGCTAAGCCTGAAAAGGGCTTGGCAGCTGCCAGGCGGGCTAAGTCGATGATCTGATCGCCAAGCGCCACGCCCGGCCTGAAGGCCTCGGTGCTGCCGGCTCGGCGAAACACCGCAAACGGCAGGTGTTGCACCGGAAACCCGATACTCGAGTCGTTGGCGCTAGCAAGCCAGCTGTTCAGGGCAGGGTCGTGGGTTTCGTTGAGATTGTTCATTGCAAGAGTCGCTATAAAAAGATTGAATGATGAGGCGATAAAGTCGTTAACTCGCCCTGACGTACGTTGACTGATTGGTGCCCGCAGTTAACGATTCTGACGCTGAGAGTGAGCTGTTAGTGAAAAAATTAACCGTTTTGACGCTGTAAGTCTGTTGTGGGTAAATAACTTAGTTTTTTTGGCGTCAATCGATAATTTTTAGCAAATGAAACAGACCGTCGTGCAGTTCGCGATTAAATTTTTTGGCAATTCGGGCAAAAGTATGTGGCGCGTTGGCCCTGTACAAACCGCTTGATCACCGTTTGACAGACGCGGCAAGGCTCGCCGGCGCGCTCGTAGACGGCTGCGTGCAAAGTAAAGTATGCCCCGGCTTCGCCGGTCGCATTGACGTAATCGCGCAAGGTGCTGCCACCCGAGTCTAGGGCATCGCTCAGCGTGTTGCGGATCGCCTCGACTAAGCGGCTGCAGCGGGCAAGCGACACGCGCGCAGCTTGTGTTTTGGGATGAATGCGTGCCCTAAAGAGGCTTTCAGAGGCGTAGATATTGCCAGCCCCCACCACCACATCGCCAGCCAGCAAAGCCTGTTTGATCGACATTTGCCGCCCTTCAAGGCCACGTTTCAGGTGGGCGGCATCAAAAGCAGGGTCAAAGGGTTCAACGCCGAGTTTGCTCAGCAGGGGGTGCTGCTCAATTGGGCCGTCACTCTTTGAATGCCACAACACCGCACCGAAGCGGCGAGGGTCGTGCAGGCGCAGGGTGGCGTGCTCGAACTCCCACTCAACGTGGTCGTGTTTACGCAATAACTCGCCCTGCAGGACACTACGCAGAGAGCCAGACATGCCAAGGTGCACCAGTTGCGTGCCCTCGTCAAACTCGAGCAACAGGTACTTGCCACGGCGCTTACAGGCACGCACAACCTGCCCTTGCAGGCGTCGAGCCATATCGGTGGGGATCGGCCAGCGCATGCGAGTTTCGTGCACGACCAGCCGCTTTAAGCGATGACCTGTTGCAACGGCGTCAATTCCACGTCGAGTTGTTTCAACTTCGGGCAATTCTGGCATGGGTGAGTGCTAACATCTAGGCAATAAGTCGGATGATTGTGCCACTAACTGGGCGGGTCGCGTGAAGTCGTTGTTTACATGCTGTTTTAAAAAAATCCCTTTTGCCCTTGTTCTAGGGCTCTTTGGTGTTGTCTGGGCCGCCTCGGGGTGCGCACAAAACGGGCCCAGTAAAGGCGTTTCGCAAACAACCCCTCTTGAAATCAAGCCTCGCATGCCTGAAGTCGAAGAGATTCAGTTGCGGGCTGGGCAACTGCCCGAAGTGACGCTGACTTCAAGTATCGTTTTCAGAATTTTGGCTGCCGAAATCTCAGCGCAGCGGTCGGCGTTTATTCCGGCGGGTAAAACCATGCTGGATCTTGCCAAAGAAGTTGGTGATGTGCGCCTGGCGCGTCGTGCGCTTGAGTTTTATTTGGCCGGTGGTAATTTGGCTGGCGCGCTCGAGTCGTCGCGCCTATGGTTAAGACTTGAGCCTAACGATGCAGAGGCATTATCGACCGAAATGGCGCTGTCTGCCGCCTCGGGTCAGACCAGTGGTTTGGCTACGACTTTGCGCAAAAAAATTGACGAAGCTCGCGACAAAACCGCGGCAATCGGGCAAGCGATGGCGGTCTTGGGGCGTGTGCCAGACAAGCGCGCCGGCTTGGCAATTTTAATCACCGTACTTCAAGAGAGTCAGGCGCGTGACACCTTGCCCGCACACATCGCGATCTCAGACTTGGCACGTGCGGCGGGCGATGCGCCGCGGGCCTTGAGTTCGGCTAAGGCGGCCTTGAACGTGGCCCCTCGGTCTGAAGATGCCGCCATGCGAGTGTTGGAGTATGGCTTGGTTGTTGATGCACAGCAGGCGTTTCGCGACGCGCAGGGGTTTGCAGCGGCGCATCCCAAAGCGCGAAGACTGCGCCTGTTGTTGGCCACGCAATGGGCAGAGCGCCGCGAGTTTGATTTAGCAATGGCCGAGCTGGTTGCCATGGCCAAGCTCGATCCAGAAGATGTTGATTTGGTGTTTATGCAGGGGCAGATCGCCTATCGCGCCAAACGTCTGTCCGAGGCGCGCAACCTCCTCGAGCAGTATGTCAGCCGCCAAAACCAGCGTCAGTCGGGTTCACCTGGGAGCGCGAGCGATGAGGGCTCGGGGTTAGTGGATGCGTACCAGCTTTTATCGCGTATCGCCCAGGATCAAGGTTTTTTTGATGATGCAGTCAGTCTGCTCGATAAAATTCAAGAGCCGTCGGCGCGACACAATGCACGCGTGCGGCAGGCCGCGATTCGCGCTCAACAAGGGCGCGTCGATGATGCACTGGCGTTGCTCGACACAAGCGACCCTCAATCCCTTGAAGAAGAGGTGCTGACCGCCTCTGCTGGGGCTCAGATGTTGCGCGAGGCCAAGCGTCCGCTTGAAGCGATTAAACGCCTTGAGGCGGCCAATGAGCGCATGCCTGATACCGTTGAAATTAAATACGAATTGGCGATGATGTACGAGCGCAATGAACGGCTCAATGATACCGAGCGGTTGTTGCGTGAAGTGATTGCACTAGACCCCGGGCATGCTCATTCATACAACGCCTTGGGTTACTCGTTGGCCGATCGCAATCAGCGCTTGCCCGAAGCTCTAAAGCTCATTACGCGGGCACTTGAGATTGCTCCGAACGATCCCTTTATCATGGATAGCATGGGCTGGATCAAGTTTCGATTGGGTGACTATGTGACGGCGGTTCAGTACCTAGAAAAAGCCTACCGCGTGCGCCCCGAAGCTGATATCGCTGCGCATCTCGGCGAGGCTCTATGGATGTTGGATCAGCGCGACGCCGCCAAAGAGATCTGGAAAAAAGGCCTAGCGAAAGAGGCCGATAACGCGACGCTGCAAGAGACCATCAAGCGTCTTGGAGTACGACTTTGAGTGTTTCAAAAAAATTAATGGGCTTGCGTTCGGTCGCCGGCCTCATCTTCGCTGCGCTGCTCATCGGGCTGAGCGGTTGCGCCACTCAACCCACAAGTGAGCCGGTGCCTGAGGGGTCTTTGTTGCGGATCGGTCGGTTTGCTGTCAAGACTGAGCAGGCCAATCAAGCCCCCGAAGCGATTCAGGGCGGCTTTGTCTGGCGTGACACTCCTGCACAATTGACACTAGATTTGACTAATCCGTTCGGCAGTATTTTGGCGCGCGTCACCGTCAACAGCACGGTCGCAACGCTTGAGCGTGCGAATGGTGAGGTTATACAAACGATGACGCCCGATAGTTTGGTCGATCAGGCGCTTGGCCAAAGTCTCCCGGTGCAGGGGTTACGGGCCTGGTTGCGCACGCAGCAAAAGCCTCGGCCAGGAATGCGAGTGTTAGAGCGAGATGCTCAAAGTCGAATCGTGTCCTTCGAACAAGATGGCTGGAGCGTAAGACTGTCTAACTTCGACGCCGCTGGCCCGCGACTGGTGAGCTTGCTTCGTTCTGAAACGGGTCGCAAGATGTCGGTTCGACTGGTCGTCGACTAACCGTGCTGTACGACCTTCCTGCACCAGCCAAGTTAAATTTGTTTTTGCATGTCGTAGGGCGACGTGACGACGGCTATCATTTGCTGCAGACAGTGTTCAGGCTGATCAGTCTGGCTGACCGCATTGATGTAGATCTGCGCCGCGATGGCAAGATTGTGCGCGAAACCGACATGCTTGGGGTGCCACACGACGAAGATTTGGTGGTGCGTGCCGCGCGAGCGTTGCAGACCCATACGGGCACCAAGCTTGGCGCCCAAATCAAGGTCAAAAAAAATATACCTGCCGGCGGTGGCTTGGGTGGAGGCTCAAGTGATGCGGCGACGGTGCTGCTTGCCCTGAACCGACTCTGGGAAACACGCTTGAGTCGTGCCGCCCTGATGCAGCTTGGGCTCGGGTTGGGTGCCGATGTGCCGGTCTTCATCGCTGGCCAAAACGCCTTTGCACAAGGAATCGGTGAGCAACTGACCCCTGTCAAGTTGCCTGAACGGTCTTATGTGGTTGTTCAGCCTGCTCAAAGCGTACCCACTGCTGCTGTTTTCGGGGCTTCTGATTTGACAAGAGACACCAATCCGGTCAAAATGACGGACTTTTCTGGGGTCAAACTCTTTGCTGAGTTTTGCGGTGAAACTGATCAACAATCAAGTTCTCTGCAAGATTTTGGTCGCAATGATTTGCAACCCGTTGTCATGAAACGCTATCCCGTTGTTCGACAGGCGCTCGATTGGCTTACCCAAGCCGGCCTAAGTGCCCGAATGACAGGATCGGGGGCTTGCCTTTTTGTTGGCTTTCCGAGTGTTCAGCAGGCGGCGGCAGTCCATCAGAAATTACTCGCTAAAACGCGTACAGATTTTTCTAGTGCAGCCTTGGCGGGTGTGCTGAACCCAGTCCAGTCGATTTCGGTCTGTGAGGGTTTATCAGAACACCCCATGCGGCATTGGATTGAAAGTTAGTTGGGGAGTCGCCAAGCTGGTTAAGGCACCGGATTTTGATTCCGGCATGCGAAGGTTCGAATCCTTCCTCCCCAGCCCCAAACGTGTAGCTGTTGAACTTGTTTGCCGTCGGATTCACCGTTTCAGTGTCAGGCTCTCGTTCAACGGCTTTTTTGTTTTCTGTTTGCTTGATTTACTGTCTGTGACTGCCTAAACCATGGCCAACGATAGTTTTATGATTTTTACAGGCACGGCCAACAAACGGCTGGCTATGGATGTGGTGAACCATCTCGACATGTCGATGGGCAAAATGTCTGTCGGGCGTTTCTCAGACGGCGAGGTGATGGTCGAGATTAACGAAAACGTTCGCGGTAAAGACGTCTTCGTGTTGCAGCCGACCTGCGCGCCCACAAACGACAACCTGATGGAAATCATGGTCATGGTTGACGCCTTGCGTCGTGCGTCGGCCGGCCGTATTACTGCGGCAATTCCTTATTTTGGCTATGGTCGCCAAGACCGTCGTCCGCGCTCGGCGCGTGTCGCGATTTCGGCTAAGGTTGTGGCCAACATGTTGCAGGTGGCTGGTGTTAATCGTGTTTTAACGATGGATCTTCACGCAGATCAGATTCAAGGTTTTTTCGATATTCCGGTTGATAATATTTACGCTGGGCCGATTTTGCTGGGCGACATCTGGCGCCGTAATCTTTCAAATTTGGTGGTAGTGTCACCTGATATTGGTGGCGTGGTGCGTGCGCGTGCTTTGGCTAAGCAGCTTGAGGCTGATCTGGCCATTATTGATAAGCGTCGCCCGAAAGCTAATGTCTCTGAAGTGATGAATATCATTGGCGAGGTCGATGGCCGTACCTGCTTAATCATGGATGACATGGTTGACACTGCTGGCACGCTCTGTAAAGCTGCGCAAGCGCTGAAAGAGCGTGGGGCCGGTAGCGTGTATGCCTACTGTACCCATGCAGTCTTGTCTGGCGGCGCAATAGAACGTATTCAAGATTCTGAGTTGACCGAGCTTGTCGTCACCGACACGATCCCTCTGTCTGAGCAAGCGCGTGCCTGTAGCAAAATCCGCCAGCTGTCTTGTGCAGCGTTGCTGGGCGAGACGATCTTACGTATTTCAAACGCTGAATCAGTCAGTTCATTGTTTGTTGATTAAGCCTAAACGCCGAAGCTGACGACTCACTGTCGTTGATTTTTTGTTGACCGAATTCAATCTAGCCTAGCTACGATTAAAAAATTTGCAGGCCACTGGTCGCGGTGGTGTGCAAAATCGCTGTTCGATGTCGAGCAGTGTTTTAACCGGGTGTTTTTCACCCTACTTGGAGTCCTTCATGCAATTCAATGCAACCTTACGAAGCGTACAGGGATCGAGTGCGAGCCGCCGCCTGCGCCGTGCGAGCCGTGTTCCAGCCATCGTTTACGGTGGTAAAGAGCAGCCTGCTAACATCGAACTCGATCACAACGAAATTTTTCATGCCTTGCGCAAAGAATTATTTCACTCATCCGTTCTCGACATGCAACTTGATGGCAAAAGCCAGCCCGTATTGTTGCGTTCAGTGCAATGGCATCCTTACAAGCAAATCGTGATGCACGTTGACTTTCAACGCGTTGATGCGAATCAAAAGCTGCACACGAAAGTGCCGTTGCACTTTACCAATGCTGACAGCTCACCAGCAGTCAAGCTCAGCGCAGCAATCATTTCGCATCTGTTCACCGAAATCGAGATCAGCTGCTTGCCAGCCGACTTGCCACAGTTTATCGAAGTTGACCTCACCAACCTGGTGGGCGGTGCTTCGATTCACTTGGCCGACATCACCATGCCTAAAGGTGTTTCGTACGTGCCCCACCGCGGTGATGCCAATCCAGTTTTGGTGACAGCCATCGTTAAAGGTGGTTCAAGTGACGATGGCGACGAAGCCAAAGCCGCAGCACCTGCAGCCTAAGTTGTCTTCACCTCAGCCTTAGCGGCATCAGTCGCTTTGATTGTTAGGCGAGATGTCTAGCGTTTGTCATACAGGCCCCACCCCTGCTTTGCACGGGTGGGGCTTTTGCTTTCTAATGCAAGCATGACTACACCCATCAAATTGATTGTTGGCCTGGGCAACCCAGGTAACGAATACGCTAAAACGCGTCACAATGCTGGCTTTTGGCTTGTGGATGGCATCGCAAGCGATTTAAAAACAAGTTTTACGCACGAAAAAACGTTTTTTGGCATGGTGGCAAAAACTCGGGTCGCCAATGATCAGGTTTTTTTGGCTAAACCGCAAACCTTCATGAATAAGTCGGGGCAATGCGTAGGGTCGTTGGCACGGTTTTATAAGCTCGCCCCAGAACATATCTTGGTGCTGCACGATGAGCTCGATTTGATGCCTGGTCAGGTTAAGGTCAAGCAAGGGGGCGGGCATGCGGGGCACAATGGTTTGCGTGATATCGAGTCGATGTTAGGTAGCTCGAACTTTTGGCGTCTCCGCCTTGGTATCGGGCACCCCCGCAGCTTAGCTTTAGCGCAAGAGGTCGCAGATTTTGTCTTGCATGCGCCGCGACGTGAAGATCAAACTGCGATCGATGCTTGTGTAACGCGTTGCCGGGCAGTGATCCCACTGTTTTTAGCTGGCGAATTTGCGAAAGCCACGGGGCAGCTGCATCGCGACAACCCTGCATGACAACGCTGCGGTTTCGCGACGACTTCAAGCAGTTTTTGTTGTTTGTACGGCGACCGAGCCTCACGAGGCGGGTGCCGCGTAGCTTGAGCGTGACAGGGTGGTTGGGTGATTGGTGGCCCAACATTCGCCTGCCTCGGTTGCTGGCCTGGGCCGCAACCCTATGGGCGTTGAACATCTTGGTGCTGGGCCCACTTGTGTTGGCGGTGTTTGAGCTGAGCGGCGCAACCCATCGCATCAGCGTACACAACTTACCTTGGTTGCAGGCCTTGTTATGGGCGCCTGTAGTTGAAGAAATGCTATTTCGGTTTGGTTTGCGCCGGCCCGTGCTAGCGCTTGGGCTAGTGCCCTTGATGGTGCTTGTTTTACTCAATGGCCTGGCTTGGTGGGCCAGTAGTCTGTTGGCGTTGTCGGTGTTGACGGTTTGGTGGCTGAGCGCGCGCACCCACACGCCAAGCGCCAACGGGTATCGGTGGCTACGCCGCTATCGCGCGTTTTTTCCGTGGGTGCTGCATTTATCGGTTTTAGCGTTTGCTGCGCTTCATATCAAAAACTATGTGTTTGATGAGATGGCCTGGTGGATGATGATGGTGTTGGTTGCACCGCAGTGGGTCACGGGCTTGGTATTAAGTTGGATTCGCGTGCAACGCGGGATCGGTGCAGCCATGTTGCTGCACGGCCTGTTTAATGCAGGGCCTTTAAGCTTGGCTTGGCTGGCCTTAAAGTTTTTGGGTGAAGCGAATTTATAAGTTGACCGACAGTAAATAATTAACCAATTGCAGACGCTTGAGTCGGCTGACAGTCTAGACACAGTTAGTTTCCACGCATTCTTCCCTCGATCGCTGAGGATTTTTGCGTATTTCGTTAAGGAGTTCCAGTTAAAGAGTGCTTGAGCTCTGATCACTGGTGCTCTTGCACATACTGCTCGCGCAACTGTCGCTTCAGCGTCTTACCAATTTCGTTACGCGGCAAATCGTCAATAAACAGCAGGTCAGCTAAGCGCTGCGTTTTGCCTAATCGCCCATTCACCCAAGCCAGTAGCGCCTCTTTGGTAACCGTTGCGTTTGGACGCAGCACCACGTAACCAACAGGGGTTTCACCCCAGGCGCGTGAGGGCACGCCAACCACGGCTGCTTCGGCTACCTCAGGATGTTGTTCAAGCTCTGCTTCAAGGTCGCTTGGATAAATATTAAAGCCACCCGAAATCACCATATCTTTTTTTCGGTCTGACAAAATCACGAAACCATCTTCGTCAAAGCGACCGATATCCCCGGTGCGGATAAAACGTTTGCCAGTCGAATCAAACCATTCAATTTCAAGGGTTTTTTCAGGTAAGCCGTGATAGCCCTTCATCATCACGGCCGAGTGCCCGACAATCTCGCCTGTTTGTCCGCGCTCAAGTTCAAGACCGTTGTCGTCAATCATGCGAATCTCATGGCCGGCAGAAGGCTGACCGATCGTGTGCAGCTTGTTTGGGTGCAGGTGCGCTTTGAGTTCGCAGCGCACCCCGCCTTCGGTCATGCCATACACATCATTGAGCTCACCCGGCCAACGGCGCAAGACCTCTGCCTTGAGCGCGGCACCAAAGGGGGCGCTGGTTGAACCCTTGATGCGCAGTGAAGATAAATCGTGCTCATCAAAGCTTGGGTCGTCTAGCAAACGCTGATACTGCACCGGCACCATCACGGTGTGCGTGGCGCGGTGGCG
>CAMCII010000102.1 GCA_945874505.1 Bordetella parapertussis
AGGATGCGCCCAGGAAAATCACCACAGACAGCAACGACTAGGCCAGCCGCTTCAAAAGCCGCTTTGGCTGCTGCCAGCGTAGCTTCAGAGGTGTAGGGCATGCGCACGAGCTCAACCAATTTAGTCGGAGCGTCATCGCCTAATCTAAAACGTGCAAAGCCGACAACGTTCACAGGACCGTCGTCATCGGCAATATGAACACCCAAGCATTCGTTTTCGAGTTCAAGGGCCACAAAGCTTGCCGCTGCGTGTTGTTCGCGCGCTTCGTCAAAGGCCTCGCCCGCATCTGCGCCGATGTAGACCACGCCGGCACCATCTTTACTGGCAAGCTCAAAAAACGCGTGCGCTTCAGGAAACGAGCGACTCTCTTCTGCTTGAATAATTTGATAGCTCATGCTCAGGCTCCAAAAATCTTGCTGCTGTCATAGGTGTGAAACCCTTGACCTGTTTTACGACCGAGGCGACCCGCGCCAATCATGCGTTTAACCAGCGGCGGGCAGGCCGCACGCGGCTCGTTCGTGAGGCCGTGCATCGCGTCGCACAGCAATAGCTGAGTATCCATGCCCACCATATCAAGCAGCTCGAGGGGACCAAGCGGATAGCCTAGTGCGGTCTTGACGGCTAAGTCAATATTCGCAGCGTCGGCTACGCCCTGATCAAGCAAGTTGATCACGTCATTATTAAACGGGATCAAAAAGTAATTCAAGATGAAGCCAGGTGTATCGCGCGTACGGACGGGTTTTTGACCGAGTGCTTCGCAGAGTTGCCACGCCGCCTCAAAAGTGGCCTCTGAGGTGTTCATGCCCGGTGACATTTCAACGAGCTTCATCAATTGGGCAGGCAGGCAAAAGTGCATGCCGACAAAACGATCGGCGCGTCCAGAGCCACCGGCGATCTCGGTGATCGAGATGGTTGACGTGTTTGAGGCAAAGATCGTGTGCGCCGGGCAAATGTCGTTCAGTTGCTTAAAGATCGAATGCTTGACCTTGAGATCTTCAAACACAGCTTCAATCACCAGATCACAATCTGCAAATTCTTTTGCGTCAGTCGTTGTTAAAAATTGCGCCATGATCTGAGCGTCTTCGCCAGCAGCGAGTTTGCCGCGCTCGACTGATTTTTTTAAAAATGCAGCGGCTTGTCTGCGTGCGTTTTCAAGCGGTTCGGGCTTGAGGTCATAGATACGTGTTTTAAAACCTGCGCGTGCTGCAACGATTGCAATGCCGGTGCCCATCGTGCCGCAGCCGACAATCCCAATAGTTTTTGAAGCATTCATCTTTTTTCCTTTTTCAGAAAGCTGCGCCCAATCAATTGGCGATGAACTTGATTGGTGCCTTCCCAGATTTGAGTGATTTTTGCATCGCGCATCAGGCGCTCGACGCGGTAGTCTTTGCAATAGCCGTAGCCACCTAAAAATTGGACAGCATCGGTGGCGATACGCATGGCGAGATCGGTGGCTTTGAGTTTTAAGATTGAGGCTTCGATGCCGACATCGGGGGCGTTAGATTCAATCAACGCAGCAACGCGCCACAACCACGATTCAACCATCACAAGTTCAGCTGCTAAGTCAGCTACGTTAAATTGAAGACCTTGAAACTCAAGCAAGCGTTTGCCTGACTGACGGCGATCGTTCATGTAAGCGATCGAGTCTTTGAACGCGGCGCGTGCAATACCCAGTGCGTGTGCGGCAACGCTTGGCCGTGATTTGTTTAACGAGGCGAGCAAGATTTTTAAGCCATCGCCGGGCGCGCATAATAAGTTTGCGCGAGGGATGCGCACCTGATCAAACGCAAGTGAGGCCGTGCCCGAAGCCCGTGTACCCATCTTGTCCTCTGTTCCGGTGACGCTAAAACCCGGGGCGCCTTTTTCAAGAACGACGGCTGTGATCGCTTCTTTATCGCCGGCGATTTCGCTCCATTTGCCAAATACGATATACAGATCCGACACATCGCCATTCGAAATAAAGATCTTGCTGCCATTCATGATGATCGAATCACCGTCAGGCGTGAAGGTGGTTTTCATTCCGGTAGCGTCTGAACCCGCAGTGGGTTCGGTAATCACCAAGGAAGCCAAGCCGCCTTCGGCCATGCGAGGCAGTAGTCGAAGCTTCTGCTCTTCGTTACCAAAATCCATCAATGGTTTGATGGCATGAAAGTTAGTCGCCCAAATGATGCCAGTTGAGGCGCAGGCCTCGCTGATCTCGCGCACACATGCCAGATAGCATGCATAAGATAGCGGCGCCCCACCATAGGCTTCAGGGATGAACATGGCGTTCAAGCCCAAATTGTTAATCTCTTTAACGTTATCCCACGGAAACTCTGCGGTCTTATCGTAATGGGCAGCGCGTGGGGCAATTTTTTCAGCAGCAAGTTGCTTGACCGAATCGAGCAGCATGGTTTCTTCTTGCGTCCAAGGCTGCGCGGCATCTAGTCTTTCTAATACGTTCATCGTTTACCCCTTGAAGCTTCGCCGTTCTGGATGAGAATGGCGTCAAAATTTTTTGTGTGACGTGTAAGGTTTGCTGGCGCAAGGATTGACTGTAGTCAAGTGCCTGAGTCTCTCGCAGGCCAGTCCAACTATTATTGCAACATGCCGTGCGCGCCATCAATATAGATTGTTTCGCCTGTCATATAAGGTGAATTTAAGACAAAGAGTGATGTCACGAGATTGCCGATATCTTGCGCTTCGCCGGCCACGCCTGAGGGGATCCGCTTTGCCAGATAGTCAGCGAGGGGCCCTTTTTGAATCATCTCGCGATTAAAGTCTGTCATGACATAGCCGGGAGCAACGTTGAGTACCCGAATCCCCTTGGGTGCCCATTCGACCGCCATGCAGCGTGTCATTGCTCCCACCGCGGCCTTGGTCGCGCAATAGGTCAGGTGTTGCTTGACGCCAAGCTTGTCATAAAAAGAACCAATATTGACGATCAAGCCGCCTTTGTTTTCAAGCAGGTGGGGGTAAATGGTTTGGCTCGAGGCCAAGACAGAGTAGGCATTGACATCCATCACGTTTTTGAATTCTTGTTCAGCAATGTCTTGCACACGATCTTGAGAGTGAATGCCAGCATTGTTGACTAAGCCGACTAATGGTTGGCCTGAGCGCTGTGCAATGTCAGCAAAGGCTGCTGTCAATTGTTCAGGGCGACTGACATCGCACTTGGCGCTGAACCAGTGCTTGGCAAGCTCTGGTGTTGCGCCTGTGATTTGGGGCGTCTCGCCCGAGCGTGACAGGCAGCCGACCGCGTAGCCCGCTTGCGCAAGACCAAGCGCAATGGCTGCGCCGATACCGCGGCTGGCGCCTGTGACGATAATGCAGCCTTTTTTTGATGAAGTGCTCATGTTCTACCTGAAGAGGTCATAAATAGAAAGTGGGTCTAGGTTAACAAGTGGGGCGCGGCGTTGGATAGTGAGTCTGTTAACAATCCTGCCGCGGGTACCATTTATTTTTCAGTCAACGACTTAATGATCCTTAAAGATAGCGGGTCGCTTCTCAACAAACGCGGTCATGCCTTCGTTGGCGTCAGCAGTTTGAAAAATTAACGTTGATAAATCACGTTCAATTTTTAGACCTTCAGCAAGCGTCGTTTGCACGCCTCGCGAAATCGCCTGACGCGCCATCTCAAGTGCCAAGAGTCCATGCTTAAGATAAGGCGCTAAAAATTCTGTGCCGAGGGTGTAAGGATTGCCTTCGTCGACCAAGCGCGTGATTAAACCAATACGCTCGGCCTCAGTGGCTTCAACGGTGCGCCCTGACAGGATGATATCGAGTGCGCGGCCTTCGCCGATCAAACGGGGTAGGCGCTGAGTGCCACCGTAGCCTGGGATCAAACCGAGCTTGATTTCGGGCAGGCCCATTTTGGCACGCGCCGTGGCGATACGAAAGGTGCATGACAGAGCCAGTTCAAGGCCGCCACCAAAGGCATAGCCATGGATCACCGCTACAGACGGGATACGCAGAGCGCTGATTCGATTAAAGGCCTCTTGCCCGAGACGTGCGCCTTCGTGTTGCTGCACAAGGGTTCGCCCGAGCAGTTCTGGGATGTCGGCCCCAGCACAGAAGGATTTTTCGCCTGCGCCCGTGATCACCAAGCCGCGCACGTGTTGCTGTTCGATCGCTTGTTCAATTTGAGCAAGCGTGTTGTTCAGGTCTTGCAAGATCCCAAAGCTTAAGGCGTTGAGCGCCTTGGGGCGATTGAGATGCAGGTGGGCCAAGCCCTGGTCAATTGAAAGTTCTACCGCCATGTTCGACTGCCTTTTTGGTTGGATCAATGTGGTGATGGTTTAGGTCGGTGCCTTCCAACGAATCGGTAACGGCTTGATGTCTCCGCGCTTGGTCATTTCAATGAGTTCGCGTTTTAAAATCTTGCCGCTGGCCGTTAGTGGAAAGGCGGGCATCACGATAAAGTATTCGGGCATGTCGTATTTTGATAAGCCAACCTCGTGCAAGTGCTGCAAAACTTGTTGGGGGTCAATCGTTGCGCCCGCCCGCTGCAAAATCGAGAGGCACACGCGCTCGCCTAAGCGATCATCCGCAATCGGAAACACAGCGGCCTTCACGACATCAGGGTGTCTGTGCGTCAAGTCTTCGATGCGGGCGGGGTGGATGTTGTGCCCACCACGAATAATCAAATCTTTTTTACGCCCAACGATTTGCAGACAGCCTTGTTCGTCAAACACACCAAGATCGCCGCTCATGAACCAGCCTGAGCGGTTAAAAGAATTTTCAGTGGCAGTTTGATCGTCAAAATAGCCAAGCATCAACAACCCACCGCGCCCGCCAATTTCACCGACCTGACCTTGCGCGACCTCGCGGTCAGGATGCTCGGCATCAAAGATTCGAACCTCATAGCCTTGCGCAGCGCGACCGCACGTCGCCACAATCGTACTGGTGGGATCGGTGGGTAAAGTGTATTGATGCGAGCCGTTTTCGGTCATGCCGTAAACGTTTTGAGGCGTGACGCCAATCCGCAAAAATTGTTCAGCGACTTCACGCGGAATCGGAGACCCAGCCATATAAAACGAAGTCACTTTGCCCATCGCGGTCAAACCACGACGGCGAACATCTTCCAGAATATCCATCGCGTGTGTCGGCACGCCCATGACGTAGGTGCCTTGGCTTTCAATGATCCAGTCAAGCGCAGGTTTACCAGCAGCAAAGTTATGGATGACGAGTTGCAAGCCCGCCGCAAGCCACTGCTCGATGGAAACCGTACCAATGTGATGGCTTAAAGGGCTAAGCGCGACAAGAATAGAGTGTTGATCGTGATGCCAGTCACGCACCATCATGCGGCCGTTGGCCAGCAAGGTGTTGTCGCTGTGCATCACACCCTTAGGTAGGCCGGTAGTGCCCGAGGTGAAGGCTAAGTAAACAATTTTGTCGGGGTTCGTGTCGGCAGGGGGTAAGCCCGGTGCTGGGGCTGCCTCGGTAATCGTCTTTAGTCCGGTCGGATCGTGGTCAATTGTCTGATGCGCAGTCGTCTGATGTTCAACCGTCTGATGGTCAACGGTTTGCGTGGCGTCGGCAAAGGTCGCTCCGTAGAAACAGGTACGGATTAACGTGGGCACTTCGCTCAACAAAGCCGAAATCGGTTGAGTGGCTGCGTCAGAGCCATAGCCGGGTGTCGTAAAAAACGCTTTGCATCGAATGCGCTTGAGCAGTGTAATGATCTCGCCAGCGGTATAGCTTTGATGAAGCGACGGGCAGCACACATAGCCGTTGCGTGAACAGGCCATGAACACAAGCACGCTTTCAACGCGGCTAGGCAACCAGATCGCGACGCGGTCACCAGCGCTTAGGCCCGCTCGATGCAGCTCTATGGCAAGTTGTTCAACCGCTTGCAAGACCTGTGACCAGGTTAACGTCGTAAACAGATCGCGCAGGGCAATACTATCTGGGCGTGCGTGGGCGTGTTGTTGCAACAGGCCGAACATGGTGTCGGCATGCCAAGCCCCCGAGGCATAGTTCTCGCGGGTTTTTTGTGGATCGTGCAAAGTCAACATCATGTTCGAAAACCTAAGCGCGGTATAGAGAAAGCCTGTTGGCCAAAGTAGAAGGCCTTTGGGCTGAATTAAAGCCCCTGTGGTCTAACGTAGAAAGCCTTCGTGCTGAATTAAAGAGCCTAGTGACCAAAGGTAGACGAATCAGGTTTACGACGTTCGGCAAACGACGCTGAAAGCTCATCGTGTTCTTTGGTGTCGAGATAGCCGCGCAGCAGTAAATCGTGCGCCATGCGCGACAAGCCACTGACGCCACCATGACGTGCGTTGAACGCGGCCTTGACCGATGCTAAGGCAAACGCGCCGCGATCGGCGATTTCGAGTGCCCATTTACGCGTTTCAGCACGCAGCTCGGCGGCAGGCACAACGTGATTGATCAGGCCCATTTCAAGCGCTTGCTTGGCGGGGATCTTAGGGTTTGAAAACCACATTTCTTTTGCGCGTTTTTTACCGACCAAATCCTCAAGGTACCAAGTGCCGTAGCCCGCATCAAAGCTACCCATCATTGGGCCGACTTGGCGGAAGGTCGCAGTATCTGAGGCAATCGTTACGTCGCAGACCATTTGCAAGACATTGCCACCACCGACGGCAAAACCGTTAACTGAGGCGATGACGGGCTTTTGCAGGCGGTCAATGCTTTCGTACATTTCAAGGGTGGGCAAGACGCCTGCATACAACTGAGTGTCTTCCATGCCTTCTTTGCGCCCGCCGATACAAAAGAAACGATCGCCAGCACCGGTTAAGACAATCACGCGTGTGCGAGTTTCGCGGCGAATTTCGTTGATACAGTCGCGAATCTCATGGCACATTTTGGGCGTGAACATGTTGCCATCATGGGGGCGGTTGATCGTAATCGTGCCGATTGGGCCGTCTTCTTCGTAAAGGATTTCGTCGAATGTCATAAAAGTCTCGTTATCTGTCTGTAATTTTTGTTAACCGCGCCGGCAATTGTCGGGATGCAGCTGTCCTGGTTAGTGTTTGATTCTGCGTATTCTTATGCTGTAAATTTTACTCGCGCTATTTATCCTTAGCACGTGAGCTATTGTATCTAGACAGTCGCCAGCTATTTTTTAAAATAGCCGGGGTTGCCGGCCTGAACCAATTCTGCTCAATCTGCAGTCTTAATCAAGCGAGTGCCACCCCAAAATGTCGACGGTGTTCACTCAACAAGGCCAGGTTATTTATTCACGATTTTGGCCTGTTGAAGCTGTGCGATTTGAGCTGGGCTGAGCTTGAGCCGTTCGCGCAAAATCGTTTCGGTGTCCTCTCCCAGTGTGGGCGGCGCTTTACGGTGCACATGGTGCTCGCCATTGATAGTAATGCCTAGCCCCACTTGGGGTACCTCGCCATAACCAGAATCACTCTTGTAAAAAAATTCTTTAGTTAAAAGATCTGGGTCTTTTGTGACCTCGTCCACCCGATTGATGGGGCCGGCGGGGATCCGGTTCTTGGCAAACAGCGCGAGCCATTCATCGCGTGGTTTGGTGGCCAGCACCTCTGCGATTCGCGCCACAATGGCAGGCCGGTGTGTGCGGCGGCCCGCATTACCGGCGTATTCGGGCTTTTCAGCAAAGGCGGGATCGCCGACCGTCTGCCAAAAGCGTTTCCAGATGGCATCGTTACCCAGCCCAAGTGATAGCTGTGAGTCGGCCGTGTTGAACACCTGATAAATGGCGATGACTGAGTCTTTGCCCCCCGAGCGGCGCGGGACCTCGTCAGACCCTAGGTAGGCGACTACGCGCGGTGCGGTAAAGCGCGTCATGGTAGAGAGCATCGAGATGTCGATGCTTGAGCCTTTGCCGGTGCGGGCGCGACCATGAATGGCAGCCATAACGGCCATGGCTAAGTCTTGTCCAGCCAGCATGTCGGCGGCGGGCGTACCCACTTTTTGCGGGTCGCTTTCGCTTTCGCCCGTCAGATCCATGATCCCCGAGTAGCCTTCGGCAATCAAATCGTAGCAGGGGTGATCGCTGCGACTGCCGGTTAAACCAAAACCCGTCAGGCTGGCATGAATGAGGCGCGGAAACCGTTCTTGGAGCTTGGCAAAGTTCAGGCCTAATTTGTCTTGAACACGTGGTGTCATGTTCAGCACCAGTACGTCTGTGGTTTCAAGCAACGACAGCAGGATCTCTAGGCCTTCGGGTTGACTGATATCAAGGGCCATGCTGTGTTTATTGCGATTGACGCTTAAAAACCAGAGCGAGGCGCCGTTCAAAAAGGGTGGGCCCCACTGACGTGCATCGTCGCCTGTGCCGGGCTTTTCGATTTTGAGTACGGTGGCACCAAAATCGGCTAATAGTTGGGTAGCGTAGGGGCCGGCGACCGAAGTGCTGAGATCCAGGACTTGAATCCCTTCGAAGTGCGAAAACCCTTGAGCGGCCTGTACGTGTGGCAAGTGTTGATAGGGCAAAGTCATTGCGCAGATTATCCTGAGGTGAAGCCGGCCAAGCCGACAAGCCGGTTGAACCGGCGCCAAAAACAGAGCTTACCAAAGCGCGTGCTCAGTAGCGTAACTGACGGCACTCGACCCAAGTGTCTTGGGGGTAGTCAGTCGGTACAACCTACGCCTGAACGAACGGTCTCTTCGCACTTCTTGTTAATATTGAACTCAATCATAACGAATCGACGCTTGCTCAACCTGTGGGTCGACGAGCCGCAATCTTCGAAGACGCGCTGCTTAACTCCCTTAAACTCTGTCTGGAGGGTGCTCTTTGCGTCCTTGCCTGCGGTGGCTGGTATCGTGCGCTCAGGTCAACTTAAGGCGATTACGTTGACCGGCAAGCAACGCTCGTCGGCCATGCCTGAGGTGCCCACGTTCATCGAGGCCGGCATCCCAGGTTTTGATATGGATTATTGGTATGGGTTGATGGCCCCAGCAGGCACGCCTGAGCAGGCACGCAATGCGTTGCATTTAGCGACGCTTGAGGTGTTAAGTCGGCCAGAGATGATCGCTGATTTGTCAAAGCAGGGCTTGGTCCCAACCATCACAACCGAAAAAGAGTTCGCCGCCTTCGTGCGAGCCGACATGGCCAAGTGGGCGCAGGTTGTGAAGGCAGCTGATATCAAGGCTGATCAGTAAGCCGCGCAGACAGACCGTTTTTTTGATAAGTTAGCGGCGTTTCGCAGACAATCTGGTTCGCCGACTCACAGAGCACGAATCGGCTAACCACCATCGCTTAATCAGCGACGAGTAGTGCTCAGGGTTGCTGACTTAGCCTTGAAAATGCGCCGGGGCTCGCCCTGCAATGCGACCAGAAATAAACGCCCAGCCTAAGTGATGGCCGTGCCCTTCAAGTAACAGACCGCCTTGACCCGCCGAACCAGCGGCATACAGGCCTGGGATCACCTGCCCGTCGGTGCGCAAGACTTCAAGCTTGTCGGTGACCTTTAATCCACCATCCGTAAAGACGACGTAGCTTTTGATGGGACCTAGTGCATAAAACGGCCCTTGCGTAATGGCGGGGCGAGCACCGCGGTCGTGTTGGTTGTAGTGGGCGATCGTTTCAGTGAGCGCGCGCCCCGCGACCCCCATGCTTGCGGCCAAGTCTTCAAGCGTTTGTGCGCAGTGAAAAATATCTGGCCGGTTGCGCCGGTAATCATCAAGGTAGGCATACGCCACGCCCGGTGCGGTCGAGATGTAGTACGGCCAGGCCGAAAACTTTTTGGCGATCACGCTATCCATGACGATCCAGCCAATCCGCTCGGGTTGCTTGGCCATGTCTTTATTTGGCTTATCGAGTTCGTTGGTAAAACGCTTGCCGTCTTTATTGATCAGTACACCACCTTCGCGATAGAGATCCGTCGAAGGGCTAACTGCGGTCGTCAAAAAGCTCATTAAGAAAGGCCGCAAAATCCATTGAGGCAACCAGGTTGCTGACCAGGCAATGAGTTGAGCGATGATTTTGGTAGGAGGTAAGCGCTGCAGCAGATTGGCACGCGCTGGTGCTAAAAATCGCATGATCGGGCCGCGCACAATATCACCATTCACGACAGAGGCGCCCAGCGTCATCGCCATACGATGACCGTCGCCTGTAGCGGTGGTGTTAATGGCGTCGACCAGGGCAACCTCTGGGTTGGCCAGTTGCGCTTTTAAGTCAGCCGCTGCGCTGTAGTCGCCACTGGCGAGTACCACGCCGTGACGCGCAATAAAGGTATGCAAGGTGCCATCTGGCAAAGTGGCTTCAACGCCCACTGCGCGCTCGCCCTCAAGCACAATGCGTTGCGTCGCCGTGTTCAGACGCAGGTCGACCCCGAGGCTGCGACAGCGGCGCGTCAGATGGTAGGCAAACGAGCGCGAGTTAGGCACCACATTATGCATACGTGCAACACGATGGGGCGGCTCTTCTTCGGGGCCGACAAACACGACACCGAGTTTCATCAACCAGTCGATCATGTCGGCGGTGTTGTCAACCAAGATACGGCGTAACGCAAGGTTGTCACGTGGTGCGAGTGCGCCGGCGTGCTTTTCCATATCTTCAAAATGCGCGTCTGTGCTGTCTTGTATGTTGGCCTTGCGTT
>CAMCII010000103.1 GCA_945874505.1 Bordetella parapertussis
GAGATGACACGCCGTAAGAGTGTGCTTGAGGGGGCGGGCTTACCCGGCAAGCTCGCCGACTGCCAAGAAAAAGATCCAGCGTTGTGCGAGCTGTACATCGTCGAGGGTGACTCGGCAGGCGGCTCAGCAAAGCAAGGGCGTGATCGCAAGTTTCAAGCGATTTTGCCGTTACGCGGCAAGGTATTAAACGTTGAAAAAGCGCGCTTTGATAAGTTGATTGCAAGCGAGCAAATCACAACACTGATTACGGCGCTTGGTACAAGTATTGGCCCAGATTTCAACGTCGATAAGTTGCGCTATCACCGGATCATTATCATGACCGATGCCGACGTTGACGGTGCGCATATTCGCACACTGCTTTTGACGTTGTTGTATCGGCAGATGCCACAGCTTGTTGAGCGTGGATATATCTATATTGCGCAGCCGCCTCTTTATAAAATCAAGGCAGGCAAAGACGAACGGTATCTCAAGGACGAGGTTGAAGAGTCTAGCTATATGCTGACACTTTCATTGAAAGACGCGTCGCTTGTGCCGCAAGCTGGCGCCGAGGCGATCTCTGGTGCGGCGCTAACAGAGCTTGCCAAACAATACGTTATGGCAGATGGTGTGATCGCACGTCTGAGCCGTTTCATGGATGAGTCGACGCTGTCTGCGATTGTTGGTGGCGCAACGGTTGAACTCGAAACCGATGAGCTAGCAAAGGCCTCGGCATCGCGTTTGCAAGCGGCACTCGAAGATCCCTTATTGCCTAATCAAGTTGAAGTCACGCCTGAATATCATCAAGGGTCAGAGCGCTATCGTTTGATTGTGCGCCGTAAACATCACGGCAACGTGCGCGTCACTGTGCTTGACCCAGACTTTACGGGCGGCGCAGATTATGGTGTGCTGGCGCGTGCCGCGGCAACCTTTCAAGGCTTGGTGGGTAAAGGTGCAATGGTGGCACGCGGCGAAGGCGACAAGCGCAAAGAAAGCATGGTTGCTGATTTTCGGGAGGCGATGCAGTGGTTGCGCGCTGAAGCCGAGCGTAATGTCACCAAGCAACGTTATAAGGGTTTGGGCGAGATGAACCCATCGCAACTTTGGGAAACCACGATGGATCCTAAAGTACGCCGCCTATTACGCGTTCAGATTGAAGACGCGATTGGTGCCGATCAGATTTTTACGACGTTGATGGGCGACCACGTTGAACCACGGCGAGCCTTTATCGAAACGCATGCACTTCAGGCAGCGAATTTGGATGTGTAACTACGCGTATCGAGCGAAGTGGCTCGTTGGTGGCCCTTGATTATTGATTTAGGCGCAACCCCCGACTAAGGTTAAGGGGTTCGATGTGTAAAGGCTGTGTTGCGGTGTTGAGCCGTGATCGGCCTAAGCCTTCACGGCCACCGGGGTCTCATAGGACGTACAGACAATGACAACAACACTTTCAAGCTTTTTTTGCCCTTCCACCATTTATATGGGGGTTGGTTCGTCAGAAAAAATCAGTGAGATCGTTGTGAAGTTGGCGTGTCGGCGTATGTTTGTGGCACTTGATGCTGCGTTGTTGAACAGCGAGTTTTACGCGCAAATACAAACGTTGTTAGAGACTGCGGGCGTTCAGCGTGCAGTCTTTACTGAGATTGAACCTGATCCAAGTGCGCACACGGTACAGAAGGCGTTTGAGGTGTGCCAAGCCCATGGGGCGACGGTAATTCTTGCGATTGGTGGCGGCAGCACGATCGATGTTGCCAAAGCCGTTGGGATTTTAGCCACGAATGGTGGGCGGATTCACGATTACGAGGGGATCGATAAGTTTAGTCTCGCGCCGCTGCCGCTTATCGCGATCCCGACGACTGCAGGTACGGGGTCTGAAGTGTCGGGGTCGTGCGTGATTACGGATACTGAAAAAAATCTCAAGATGTCGATTCGGCATGCTGCGCTGAATCCGGCCGTGTTTGCAATACTTGACCCGTTGGCGCTGCGTACGGTACCGGCACATGTTGCCGCGCACTCTGGCATCGACGCTTTTGTACACGCCTTTGAGTCTTATCTTTCATTACAGACAAATTTAATCACCGATGCAATTAATTTGCAGGCCATCGAATTGTTGGCGTCAAACATACGACCGTTTGTTGCGAACCGAGGCAATCTTGAAGCCGGGTTAAATATGTTGTGTGGCTCGGCGCTCGCAGGGATGACGTTCGGACAAACGGGGTTGGGTAACGTGCATTGCATGGCGCGTTTTATTGGTGCCCAGTTTCATTTGTCGCATGGTTTGTCTAACGCGCTGTGTTTGCCGCACGTTGCGCGTTTTAATCTGGTCGCAAATCCGCAAAAATTTGCCCGGGTCGCGGTGGCGATGGAGCGCTCGGTTCAGCAATGGCCAACGCTTGATGCGGCGCAAGCTGCGGTCGAGGCGATTCAAACCATGTGTTTGGATTTAGGCATCCCGCCTCGGCTCAGGGATGTTGGTGTGACCGAAGATTGTTTTGATGACATGGCACGGTTATGTACGCAGGCCAATTACAACCGCTGGAATCCGCGCCATACGACGACCGCAGATTTTCGCGCGTTGTTTGAAAAAGCGTTTTAGTAGCAGGCTTGAAGACCCGTAGCGTTTTGAGTGACAGCGAGTCGTTTAGACTCCTGCTGGCTCTGTGTTGTCCACGACTCAGGCTTGTGCGTGCAGAGATTGCGTGTTGATGAATGTTCATGCCGGTACATTGCAAGTCAAATGCCACACACAAAAATCAAATCATCATGGGTTACCCAACTTACCAAGGAGAGCTAGCCTCCCACAATACAGGGTAGCCTTTTTCTTGGGCACGCTTTAGCAGATCAAGCAACGGAAACGCTCGTTGGCGCAGGCCAACTGGTCGAGTAATTGGGTCGTGCGGCGCATCTTCGTCTTCGTCAGCGGGTGTTGGCGATATCGCAATGGCTTGTTCAAGTTGAGCAATGGTTTGCGCCATGTGCTCGGGCATGAACACGCCTCTGACCGCCAAGTCAGCACCGTCGAGTTTGCCCATGATCTGCAGAATTGGTTTGGCGTGTTGCGACAGCATCAAAATATCTGCGCCAGCTTTACTGCTAAAAGTGACTAGCATCGTAGTTTTCCTTATGGATCAAAGCGTCTTGCGCTGAGGCGTTTGCACCCTCATTGGTACAAGCTTACTCTTTTGCGTCACAGGTATAAAACCCATGCGATTTTGGTTGATCGGGGCATTGCTCTTTTTATTGAAAGTCGGTGGGGCGGCGGGCTCGTCATGCCAGGTTACAGAGTTAGGTAACCCGTGCCAGCAGGGCGGTGTTGCAACGTTAGGTGGCGAACATAGTAGCCCTAATCATGGGATTGGCAATCCAGTTGATCGACGCAATGGCAACAAATATCAACGCGATACGGATTTACCCAGTTTAGCTAGTGCACCGGGCCTTGAGTTGGTGAGGCACTACAACGCGATGGATCCACGAGAAGGTGCGTTGGGCCGCGGTTGGTTGTGGTCGTATGACACGCGACTGTATTGGATGGGCGCGCACCTGCAAGTGCTGCAGGCGGACGGTAGCCGGTTGACCTTTCACTGCGATCAAAGGCAGCGTTGTGCTGGGCGAGGGCCTGCGGATGGTGTGGTTACGCGAGTGGGTCAAGGCTGGCAGTGGCAGTGGCCCTTTGGAAAGTGCTTGCGTTTTGACGAACCCGGCCGCTTGATTGGCTGGTCGTTCGTGGAGGCGAACAAACGCGGTCAATTAGAGGGTCATTGTGGTGAGACGCTTGCCGTGCATATTGTGCGGCACCAGGCACCATCGAAATGGCATGGTGAGCTTGACCGAGTCACCGATACACAGACTAAGCAGAGTTTGCGTTTTATCTACACAGCGCCAGTGGCTCAGCCAGTTGCATCGTTGACTGCGCAAAATGCGACAAGTCAAATCGCAACAACACAAGGAACTCAAAATCACAAACACACGACGCAACGACGCGTAAGCCAACAAGCAGCATCGCTAGACGCGATGAACTCTGAATCTTTGCACAAGCTGGTTGCTGTCGAGTCGCCACTAGGTATCTTTCATTATCGTTATGAGGCGAACGCCTTGGTTGAGGTGCTTCGCCCTGACGGGATGCGTCGTCGTTATCATCACGAAGAGCGATTACAAGCGGGGCATGCGCACGCCGTGACGGGGATCTCAATCGTCGATCAAGCGGCAACGAAAACGCTACGTACGCACACGTGGCAGTATGACCATGAAGGCCGGGTGCAAAAATTTGCCGCGGGCGCGCCAGAACTGCTTGCGGCAGGTTTGCCAACGGCCGTACCTGATTCGGCGCTTGGGTTGACGACTGAACAAGATGCGCGACAGATAATCCGGAAAGTTTCTTTTGATGGCAAAGGATGGCCAGGCCTAAGCCTTTGGTTTGATGCGTCAGGACATTTAACGCAATGGCGCAGTCGCGGCGTTGCGACTGAGCGACTTGAGTATCAGACGCTACATAAGTTGCAGACGGCCTCAGAGCGACACCAAGGGGCTACGCAACACGAGCGGCCCTTGCCGCACGCGCACTTAGTCTTGCGTAAATTTGGCGAGCAAGATCTTTGGCGTTGGAGCTTTGATGTCTTTGGAAGAGTACGAAGCTTCAAGGCGCGCTCGAAGTTTGCAGAGCCCATCGAAGTAAGCGTAGCTTGGCGAGGTAGGCACCCTGCTGTGATGGCACACCCAGAAGAAACGCAGCACTGGCGCTTTAATTCGGACGGCGATTTACGTGAGCGCGTGGTGTTTCGACGAACGGCAGGCGCGGGTCTGTTCAACGTGTTTCGCTCTGAGTGGAGGTATCGCGAGGCGTTTACCTATGATGCACAGGGCCGGCGCCTCACGCACGTGCTGCCAGAAGGGGGGGTGTTGCACTATCACTGGTCGCATACAAGCTTGCATGCGATTGAGTGGGAAAATGCCGCCGGGCGTCGGCAGAAGGTTGTCGAGATCGGCCCAAATGGGCTTGTGCACGGCAACGGTCTGTTAACCGTCAGGCAAATGGCTACGTCTCAGGCGATTGGGCGGCAGGCCACGCGGCTTGAGCAGCTGCTGGTGTATCAACCCGCTACACGCGTGCCACTGTACCGACACCAAGTGGCGACTGATCAACGCGCCCGGCTGAGCCATGAGCGCACGACCTTGCTCGGACACACTCGGGACACACGCTATGACTATGATGTTGAGCAACGCTTGCGTCGTCATCGTACGTGGTCGTTCGCTGAGGCTCAGACGTCGGCGCGAGAGTATGCCTGGCGCAGGTCAGGAGCGGCGCGTCAAGAGATCTTTCGAGACGCAACCGGGTTGCCCACGCGCTTGGATCACTTTGTGCTGCGCTATAACGCACAGCGTCGTCTGACGCGCGTGGTCGAACAGGGTCGCTCGGGTCAAGCAGTGACTTATGGTCATAACGGGTTAGGCGAACAAATCTGGCGCGAAGATCAGCACGGACGTACGCAGTTTCTGTATGACCAGCAAAAGATGGTGGCACAAGCCTATGAAAGCAAGAGCGGCCTGCGCGTGAAGCGACGCTTTATCTATGTGCAGCAGGTGCCGATTGGCCTGATTGAATACGACAACAACGCGACTCAGGCGAGCTTGTATTTCTTTCACACTGATGCAGTGGGGTTGCCCCAGTTGTTGACCGACGCACGGCAAGCGATTCGTTGGCATGCCACTTATAGTCCTCTTGGTGAGTTGCTAACGCAGCAACACGACCTGGGAAAAGAGTTTGTGCAGCCCTTGCGCCTTCCGGGGCAAGTGGCAGACCCATTCACAGGCTGGCATGACAACTATCAAAGAACTTACGACCCGCGCTGGGGGCATTACCTTGAGCCTGATCCGTTGGGCCCAATCCCAGGTAACAGTCAGTACGGGTATGCCGATCAGCAACCACGACGCTACGTTGACCCTCTTGGGCTATTGCTGTTTGCGTTTGATGGTACGGGTAACAGCCCAACCTCGCAAACCAATGTCTGGCTGTTTGCGAGGCAATATCAGGGCGGGGCGGTGAAGTATATCGAAGGCCCTGCGGGCGATCTTGAAACGGGCAGCGCCAGACAAGCGCTGGATGCGGCGGTGGCGTGGTCTGGCGGAAATCGCGTGGATCAGCAATGGGAGCGCTGGCTCAATGCTGTTGCTCTGCAAAGGGAGGGGGCACCAGCGCTGGCATTAGATGTGGTGGGGTTTTCGCGCGGGGCAGCGCTTGCCCGCCATTTTGGTAACCGAGTGGCACAGCATTTGCGCGATGGTCGCTTTTGGTTACAGCATCCTCAACGCGGAACGCTGTCGAGTTGTGTGGATCTGCGCTTCATGGGCTTGTTTGATACGGTGGCGCAGTTTAATGTGCTCGGTGCCGGTAACGCTGCGTTTGATTTGACCATTGCTCCGGCTTGGAAGTGGGTGGCGCACGCTGTGGCCTTGCATGAGCACCGGTGGTTATTTCCGTTGACTTCAGCGCGCGGCACGCAGGTGGGGGGCAATGTTGTTGAGCGTGCCTTTGTTGGGGCGCATGCCGATATCGGTGGCGGTTATCTGACTCGAGAGGCCTCGCCTGGTTCGACCCCCGGGGATTTGTCTCAAGTGGCCTTGGCTTGGATGCATTGGCAGGCGAAAGCCGCGGGGGTGCCGCTTGGGGTTGGGCCTGCAGCAGCGTCGGTCACTCGACCGATTGTTCATGACGAACGGGCGGTGTTTGCCCGAACGCTGCAGCGCGGAGACCGCCGTGTGAACCAGCCCGATGGCCGCCTTTGGGTGAATTATCAAGATCACGCCCCAGCGATGGGTGCTGAGGTACGCCGCGACGTTGAGTCGTTGCTGGCACGTTCGTCACCGCTCTTGCCGCAGGCCCCCGACGCTGTTGGGTGGGTCGACATGCGGCGCTATACAAAATGGTTACGCGACGAGGTGGGCTGGCACTGGGACTAAGCGCATTTCAGGCTATCATTTGACACTTCAACTTGTTGTGTTTTTAAGCCCATGCTGCCCGAGCAACACCAGACCATTATTTCTTGTTTGCAGGCCGCCGTGGCAAGCATTTTGCCAGAGGCCAACCCTGCTATTTTGCTAGAGCGCCCAAAAGTTGCAGCGCATGGCGACATCGCCACAAACGTCGCGATGCAATTGGCTAAGCCCGCCAAGCGCAACCCTCGTGAGCTTGCGCAGCAGATCGTTGATGCGCTGATGGCGAATCCGCGGGCGACAGCGCTTGTTGCGGCCGCCGAGTTGGCTGGGCCAGGCTTTATTAATTTGCGGTTAACCCACGCGGCCCGTATTGCTGTGTTGACGGCAATTTCAGAACAAGGCTCAACTTTTGGCCGTACCCCACGTAACGGGCAAAAGGTATTGGTTGAATTTGTCTCTGCGAATCCGACTGGGCCCTTGCATGTGGGCCATGCCAGGCAGGCAGCACTAGGTGATGCCTTGTGCCGCTTGTTTGACGCAAGTGGTTTTGACGTGAGCCGCGAGTTTTATTACAACGATGCGGGCAATCAGATCCACAACCTCGCGCTGAGCGTGCAGGCGCGAGGACAGGGCTTAAGTCCTGATGACGCGGCTTACCCTGCTGAGGGTTACAAGGGCGATTACATTGTCGACATTGCGAAAGATTTTTTGGCGAAAGCAACCGTTAGTGCGAGCGATGGTGAATCGGTGTTGGCGAGTGGTGATCTTGCTGACTTAGATAACGTGCGCCGTTTTGCGGTGGCCTATCTTAGACGCGAGCAAGATTTTGATCTGCAAGCCTTTGGCTTGGCTTTCGATCATTATTATCTTGAAAGCTCGCTCTACACATCGGGGCGTGTTGAGCAAACCGTGCAGCAGTTGGTTGCGTCAGGCCACACCTACGAAAGCGAAGGCGCATTGTGGTTGCGCACCACTGAGCTGGGTACGGGTGACGACAAAGATCGCGTGATGCGTAAATCAGAGGGTGGCTACACGTACTTTGTGCCAGACATTGCTTATCACGTCACTAAATGGCAACGTGGGTATACGCGTGCCATCAATATTCACGGTAGCGATCATCACGGTACGGTTGCGCGTGTGCGTGCTGGGTTGCAGGCGCTCGCCTTAGGTATCCCCGCTGAGTACCCCGCCTATATTTTGCACAAGATGGTGAAGGTGATGCGCGGGGGTGTTGAGGTCAAGATCTCAAAACGCGCTGGTAGTTATGTCACGCTGCAAGACTTGATCGAATGGGTCGGGCGCGATGCGGTACGGTTCTTTTTGATTCAGCGACGCGCCGATACTGAGTTTGTGTTTGACGTCGACTTAGCACGTTCAAAAAGTGAAGAAAATCCGGTGTATTACATTCAGTATGCGCACGCGCGAATTTGTTCGATGCTGCAGCAGGCTGGTCTAAGCGCCCAAGAACTGAGTGCGGCAGACAGTACTCTATTGGTGGCACCGACAGAAATCGCGCTAATGCAACGTTTGGCAGAGTTTGCGGCATTGGTGTCTCAAGCAGCACTCGATCTGTCACCGCACCTGGTGGCGTTTTGGTTGCGTGACTGCGCGGCAGACTTCCACGCCTGGTATAACGCTGAGCGTGTGTTGGTGGATGATATTGCTTTAAAGCAGGCGCGGTTACGGTTGGCTGATGCAACCCGGCAAGTGATTGCAAACGGTCTGGCATTGTTGGGTGTGTCTGCCCCCGAACGGATGTAAGATTACTGTATGGCTAAACAAAAATCTTCTGGCAGTGGCAGCACGCTCTACGGGGTGTTAGCTGGGCTGTTGATTGGGTTGATTGCTGCGGTGGCGGTGGCCTTTTACGTGATTAAGTCGCCGATGCCGTTTGTCGACAAGGCCAGTCGTTCGCCCGAGGCCACAAGTGCGATTGATCCGCGAAACGCACCAGACCCGAATGCGGGTTTAGGTGGGCGAGGCACGGGCCCTGTGACTTCACCAAGTTCGCCCGATCAACCGACCGGAGAAACTCCTGCAACGTCATCGTCGCGTCCAACACCTGCACCCGACGCGCTAGGGGCGCTGATCGCGACGCTCACGCCAGCCCCCTCGACCCAACAGACTCAGCCGCGCCCAACAGCACGACCTGAACCAGCGCCAGCTGCACCCGTCGCTTCGACCGCGCCCAGTAGCGCAACAGCCCCGGCCAGCGGTCCTTATTTTCTGCAAGTTGGGTCGTTCAGAGTGCTCGAAGATGCCGAGGCCTTACGTGCAAAGATTTTGTTAATGGGGATGTCAGTTGAAATACAGCGGGCAGAGGTCAATGGTTTACAGGTCAACCGCGTGAGGGTTGGCCCGTTTGCTCGGATCGACGATATGAATCAGACACGCACACGACTTGGGCAAGAAAAAATCCCGACAGCGGTTGTGCGACAGTAAGGTACTTTTACAAGTTTTATTACTCAGGATGGGCAAGAGATGAAGATAGCTTTGTTGGTGCGAACACTTGGTGTACTGATGGCGGCTACAGCCCTGTTGTTTTCAGCGCCCGGTTTGACTCAGGGCACGTCGGCGGCCGTAAAGGCGAGGTACCTTGAGGTGAGCCCTGCGCAGCCTACCGAGCCTGGTAAAACAGAAGTTCTCGAATTTTTTTCGTACGCGTGTTCTCATTGCGCGGTACTTGAGCCGCTGTTAGAAAAGTGGTCAAAAAAAGTTCCAGCTGATGTGATCGTTAAACGTGTACCTGTCGCGTTTAACGCCAGCATGAAACCTCTGCAACAACTGTATTATTCGCTTGAGGCACTTGATCGCTTAGATTTACACGGCAAAGTGTTTAACGCGATTCATGATCAAAAAAAGCGGTTGTTTACCAAGCCTGACATTGTTGCTTGGGTTGCAGCGCAGGGAGTTGATCGTGCAAAATTTGAAAGCGTGTTCGACTCGTTTGGTGTGATGTCAAAAAGCGGTCGTGCGGATCAACTTGTAGGCGCTTACAAGGTTCAGGGCACACCCTCAATGGCGGTAGGTGGTCGCTTTTTAACCTCGCCTTCAGAGGCGGGTGGTTATCAAGAAACGATTGATGTAACTGATAGTTTAATCAGACAGCTTCGCGCAAAATAAAAAAACTTGTAGAACATATCTTTGAAGCTCCGCCCATCAACACCTCACATGCCACAGCGTCTTAAGACGCCAAGGATTCAGGGCGACGAGCTGGTGCGTTAAGCGCCTTGAATCACATAAAACGTGATCACATGAGCAAACTGATCGCGATAGGTTTTTGCCTCTTGCGACAGAGGTGAGTCGTACCACGCTAGCGCTTTCTCGTAGCTTTCGAATTCGATCAAGACACGACGACGCTCGTCAGAGGGGCCGGTCTTAATTGACACAGCGCCGCCACGCACTAGAAACTTACCGCCAAACCCAGCGACAGCAGCCGTTGAACGAACTTGATATTGATCTTTGAAGTTTTCTGGATCGCGTACGACCAGTTCAACAAATACATAGCCTTTGGGTGAACTCATAAAAATCCT
>CAMCII010000104.1 GCA_945874505.1 Bordetella parapertussis
CAGATCATCGAGAGCTGGGTGCTGGGGATGAACCTATCGCCACTGCAATTTATGCTGCTATCTCAGGCTTTGATTTTTGTGCTCGGTTGGCCGCTTGAGTGGACCGAAATCATTGTGATTTTTGTGCCAATCTTTTTGCCCATGCTGTCGCACTTTAATATCGATCCGATCCTTTGGGGCACACTGGTCTTTGTAAACTTACAAGCCGCATTCTTGTCGCCGCCGGTCGCGATGTCAGCGTTCTATCTTAAAGGGGTTGCGCCCCCGCATGTCACGTTGAATCAGATTTTTGCAGGCATGATGCCTTATATGTTTATCGTGATTATTTGCATGGCAATCATGTACGCATGGCCCGGCATGGCGCTGTGGCTCCCTAAATATCTTTATGGTGGTGGTTAAAATCAATATGTCAGCAGAAGCCAAACTCCAAGAACTTGGGCTGCAATTGCCCACACCCCCTGTCCCCGTCGCAAGTTATTTACCTTGGCGCAGGGCCGGTCAATTGCTTTATCTCTCGGGCCAAGGCCCGCGTGATGATGCCGGCAACATCAGCGTCGGGCGCTTGGGCCGCGACTGCACCGTCGAACGCGGCTACGCCGATGCGCGACGCGTAGGATTGCAACTCTTATCCACAATACGGGCAGCAATCGGTTCACTCGACCATGTCGAGGCAGTCATCAAGTTACTGGGCATGGTCAACGCCGAGCCCGACTTTGGCGATCAGCCCAAAGTGATTAACGGCTGTTCTGATGTGCTGATTGAGGTGCTTGGTGAGCGCGGTAGACATGCCCGCTCAGCGGTTGGCATGGGCTCACTACCCAATGCAATGACCGTTGAGGTCGAGGCGATTATTCTGATTAAGGATGGGTTTTAGACTTTGGTAGCTTAGCTTTTGCGATTTAAAATCGCGGCAGCTACCACTGCCGCGGTGCTTGTGGTATTTTAAAGGTCTCACAAAACCTATACAGACAAGCCATGAACACATCAGCAACCATCCAAAAAGTTGACGCCATCATTATTGGGTCGGGCTTTGCGGGCATGTACCAGCTACACAGCCTGCGCGACAAACTTGGGCTCAATGCCAAAGTGATCGAACGCGGTGCGGGCGTGGGCGGCACGTGGTACTGGAATCGCTACCCAGGGGCGCGTTGCGACTCTGAAAGCCATACCTACATGTATTATTTTTCGCAAGAGCTCGTGCAAGAGTGGGAATGGTCAGAGCGCTATCCTCAACAGGCCGAAATTTTGCGCTACATGAATTTTGTCGCTGACAAGCTGAAGTTGCGTTCAGACATTAAGTTGAACACCGCCATGACGCAGGCGCACTTTAATGAGGCAACCAATCGCTGGTTAGTCACAACCGACACCGGCGAACAATACGACGCGCAGTTCTTAATTACTGCGGTTGGGTGTCTGTCTAACGCCAACGTGCCTAAAATTGCTGGTTTGGATGTCTTCAAGGGCGACTGGTACCACACGGGCCAGTGGCCACACGAAGGGGTTGATTTCACCGGCAAGAGGGTCGGCATTATTGGTACTGGGTCAACCGGAATTCAGGCCATACCTGTGATCGCGGCACAAGCCAAACATCTCACTGTGTTTCAACGTACGGCAAATTACAGCCTGCCCGCACGCCATCATCCCTTGAGCCCAGAATTTAAAAAGTACGCCAAAGAGCACTCCGCCGATATCTATAAAATCATGACCTCTAATACCAATGGGCATGCGTTTTATATCGATGATCGCTCAGCAGTTGAAACGCCCGCTGACATTCGCCAAAAAACCTATGAAGACAAGTGGGAAATGGGCGGTTTTCAATTTAGAGCCTCTTACCGCGATCTGTTAACCGACGATGCGGCCAACAAAACTGCCGCAGACTTTATCCGCGAAAAGATCCGCGGAATCGTCAAAGACCCAAAAGTTGGCGAAATTCTCTCGGATATCGACCATCCGTTCGCCGGCAAACGGCCTCCGATTGATGATCACTACTTTGAGACCTATAACCGCGATAACGTCGCACTCGTTGACCTGCGCTCGGCACCAATCGAAAAAATTACAGCAAAAGGGATTCAAACCACCGAGCAGGAGTATGAGCTTGACATCATTGTGTTTGCCACCGGCTTTGATGCCATGACGGGTTCGCTTGTCAGGCTCGATATTGTGGGCCGTAATAAAAGAACACTCAAAGACTACTGGAGCGCGGGTCCTCGCACAAACTTGGGGCTTCAAGTGCCCGGTTTTCCGAACATGTTCACCATCACAGGCCCCGGTAGCCCATCCGTGCTAAGCAATATGCCGCCCACCATCGAGCAACACGTCGAGTGGATCAGCGACTGCATTAGCAACATGAAAGCAAAAGGCTTGAGCTGCGTTGAAACAAACGAAACTGCGAGTGAAGCGTGGCAAAAAGAGGTTGACCGTGCGGCTCAGGCAACCCTACTTCCAAAGGTCAAGCACTCTTGGTATTTGGGTGCAAACGTCCCTGGCAAGCCACAGGTGTTCATGCCTTACGCGGGCGGCTTTGCCCACTACCGTACAATTTGCGACAAGGTGGCCAAAGAGGGATACACAGGCTTTCAAATGAGCTAAGCAGCTCACTTTCCGTCGAACCTCTACTTTGGCTAAAGATAATTTTATTTTTTAAAAGTTAGTGTTCACGTCAGTACGGGTTGGTCCACATCCCTAGTAGTGCGATAATCGCATTACTAGGGATTTCTACTTACCTTTCACCATTTTTCTCATCCACGACTAAGGTTCTGCGTTCATGGCACAAAATCTCGATCTGCTGAAAATCGCTCAAGAAGAGCAAAACGGCGACCTCTTCAAAATGCTTGACGGCATTTACAAGCGCTCGGCTATTAAACCGACCGATTGTCCCGATGCCATCATCTGGGAAGGTGGCAGCACCGCTGGCGGCGTCAAACCCGTTGCCCATGCCTTCACTGATATGTTTGCCTTAAACGGCACACTGATGGCGCTTGACGTCTTAGGCTTGCCGTTTTTAGGCGTGCCGATGATGGCGCAGTTTCGTCACGACAGCAAACTCGCTTCACTTGAGTGGTTTGGCAAACTCGACTACACAGCGTTGAAGTGGTCAACAGCCGGTGACTTCATGGTCAACGAGGACGGCAAAAAAGTTGTGGTGAATGGCAAATCAGCCAATGCACCGCTTCGTACCGCTGCAGGCGTGTATTGCAACGTGCGCCCTTACGGTGGGATCACCAGTATTCGCTTTATGCCAGGTCTGCCCTACTCGCAAGACAAAAAGAAATTCAAAGTTGACCCCGCCACAGGTGTGATTCACTCTGAAATGAACACCCCCGGCGTGCGTATGGCCTACGCAGCACGTCTGTTCTTGAAGATGGTGCACGAAACCGGCCAGATCGGTCGCGTGGCCACCAAACCCACACAGGCGCAAGAAGACGCGATCAACGCCGGCATCATGCGCTGGTTGTTACAAGGCACCAAATTCAAACTGAAGCGTCAGTACACCGTAGACGCCTACGAAGAACACCGGGCTAACATTGACGCCATTGTTGCCTGCCTGCCAAAAGACTTCAAAGACGGTATGGAAAACTGGGGTGGCGATATTTACGAACACATCTCAGACACAAACTTTGGTTTGTTGCTGCATGACATGATTCGTCAACGCCCTTGCATCGTTTACGCAACCGATCTTGACGGCGACCGCCTGACAGACTTGATGGCTGACGCGCCTGATGTCTTGCGTGACTGGGGTCAAATCATCATTGATCGTGTTGGTGCAAAAGTTGATATGAAAAAACTGTGGGTCGACATGGGTTTCACCATGACCAACGGTAAAGACATGACCAGCGTGATGTATCGCGTGCATGGTGCTCCGATTTATGAACAAACACTTGGCTCAGCCGACGCAATGTTGTTGCGCTTGTTAGATGGCGACGAGACCGTTGGTGGCGAAAAACAACCTTACGATCCACGCATTCACTTTGTATTGATTAACGAAGCGTACAAAGCAGCTAATCCAGGTAACAAACAGTTGTCTGACTGGCTTGATGCACAGCTTGCCACCTTCGACAAAATCTTTGGTGAGAAGCGTCCACGCTACCTAGACGGTTACGCACAACTAAAGGCCGCAATCAAGCCTTGGGGTACTGCTTAAGTCGCAGTCTCTTTTTAAGTGAAGGCGAGCGCAACATATTGCGCTCGCTTTTTTTATGTGCATCAATTTACCCAAGGTATGCCTTAGCAAAGCTAAACAATATTCAGCATTTATTGAATTTAGTAAGAGCAACCATTTTTTTGGCTTTCGAATTGCTCTGCAAATCAAACATGCAGAAGGCTACATATCAAAATATGCCCATGCAAGTAAGCTCAACGTCACCGCTGGGCAAACCGTCACGGGTGGGCAAAAACTCGCCCTGTTGCGCATTAGCTTGCGTCACCATACGACCATTAATTTTTGCGCCAGGCTCAATACTGATAGAGACCGCGGCTCTATGCGCCGGGATGCAAGGTGTTAGCTCTAGCGAGTCGTCTTCGAGGTCACTTGCTTTCTCAATCCAAGCTTAATCACAAGCCCAACCACGATGCAGGCACCAACGATTTGTATCAAGGCAATTTTCTGATCCAAAATAAACCAGCCTAAGACCAACGCAAAAATGGGCTCAATACTCATGATCGACGAGTTGCCCACAACCCCCAAGCGCGGTAAAACAATGAACATCACTGTAAAGCCAGTGCCATAAAAAATCGTTAATAACGCCAAGCCCCACCAACCGGCTGTTGCTGTCGGCCACTGAAAATCGCCCATCACCTGCGTACCAATGATCGCCAAGAGCCCCACCATCCACATCGTAGTCGCTGTGCGAACGCGACCATCTAAGTCAGAAGCTTCGTTTTGCGTCAACGTCAACGCTAAGCCAAACGTCGCAGCGGCTGTGAGCGCGAAGGCGACCCCGACTCCGATCAGGCCCCATTGTGCTTTGGCCCCCAAGCCTGAGGCAGCGCCAAAGACATCTAAGGCCAGCGCCAAGCCAATCAGCATAATCGGCATTGCCAACAGCACCTGTCGCTCAGGCCGCTGGCCATAAATGACACGAGACCAAAAGGCCGTCCAGAGTGGGTAGGTATTAAAGGCCAATAAGGCTAGCGACACTGGCAACAAGGCCACCGAAGAATAAATACTTAAACTTTGAATCGTGACCAGCAAACCGATCGCGGGTAATACTTTTTTATGTTTATGCGTGAGCCGAATCGGCACGCCTTGAAAGTAAACAATTAAGCTCACCACAACCGCAGTCACTAAACTACGTACCACCACCGCGGTAGCAACATTTAGACCGTAATCAAACGCGATGCGTGCTGCCACATGATTGGCGCCCATGATCAGCCCGACAAATAAAAGCGTCGCGAACGCCAACCCAGAAATTGCGCTCGTTTTGCTGTTCACGGCCAATTAATATCCTTTTAAGAGGTTCGACGCGCCTAAAACACACTTGCTATACCGCCATGTGCAGCGCAGAGAAGATCAACCTAGCAGCGGCTAAAAGCAAAAGTATGCCACTCTTTTGGCAATTGTCTTAAGATAGTGAAAAAGCTGAGCTCTTTACGATCCGACTCACACACTGCTCAGCACACAATATTTTGGAGACCTCTTATGACTATTAGAACCGTGGCGCTGATCGGCGCTGGCAATATGGGCTCACGTATGGCGCGCTGCATCAAACGCGCTGGTTTCGATTTGACAATCTGCGATCAAGACCCAAGCGTACTCGAGGCGTTCAAAGAGGAGGGAATGACCGTCACACAAGACCCGCGAGACTGTGCGCTGGCAGATGCCATTATCGTGCTCGTTGCAAATGACGAGCAGATTGTATCGGTCACCTGCGGCTCCGCTGGATTTATCGCGGCGATCCCCCCCGAGCATCAACCGTTAGTCTGCATCATGAGCACCACCCTACCTTCGACACTCAAACAAGTTGCGGCAGGCCTGAAAGACACCCGCGCACACTTAATCGATGCTCCGGTCAGCGGCGGTTTAGTTAAGGCTGAGCAAGGCACCCTCACCATCATGATGAGTGGTGATGACCAAGACTTAAACAGAGCCGAGCCTCTGATGCGTTCGATGGGAAGTGAAATTTTTCGGTGTGGCGCGCTTGGCGCAGCAGAGGTGATCAAAGTGATCAATAACATGCTCGGCATTGCGAGCATCTATCTCGCAGCAGAGGCTTTTGAATTAGCAGCCAAACATGGCGTGAGCATTGAACAAATTGCACCGATTCTTGAAGTCAGCAGTGGCAGAAACTTTATGTCGCTTGACGGCGCAATGACACGTCAACACTATCAAGCCTGGGCACGCTCACCTGAGGCGTTTTTCTCACTCGTCAATATCGTCAGCAAAGATTTGCACTTAGCCAAAGCACTAGCTGACGAGGTCAAACTCGATTTGCCGCTTCTCAATGATGTGTCGCTTAATGTCGATGCCACCGATCAAACAGTCATGAAGCGCTGGATGCTCGCTGCAGGACAACAGGTCGCGTAAGATACACTGCACTGGCAGTCGTCGCTTTTGCACGTCTGCCCAATGACTTTAAGGTTTAAGGTACTTTTATCATGCTTACACGGCAATTCATCAAGGCTTTGTGCCTAACACTGATTTTTCTGGCGGGTTGCTCAGACAATAAGTCTGGTAGCGAAATCAAGGTCGCAGTTTCGCCCACATCGCCTCCGATGCTTTTTGAAGAAAACAAAAAAATACAGGGCGTTGATCTGGATATTTTTCAAGGCTACTGCAAAGCACGTGGCTGCACGCTAAAAATTACACCTTATGATTGGCAAGGCATGCTGGGTGCCGTATCAAGCGGACAAGCCGACGTCGCGTTTTCGGGTATCTCCATCACCGATAAACGTAAAGAGGTCATGGATTTTTCGCAACCCTACTACGATAATGCGTGGCACTTGGTCAGCCTAAAGAGTCGCAACATAAAAATCAGTGATCTCTCTGAACTCAAAAAATACTCGATCGGCTATCCACGCGGTATGGCCTACAGCGATCTGATTAAGAACGAATTCGAACCAAAGGGCTATTACTCTTTGAGTCAAGTCAAACTTTATCCCTCATACAGCGAGGCAATGACTGACTTGCAAAATGGCAATCTTGATTTAGCGTTCATTGAAGAACCGGTCTTTGCAAACTATCTCTATAAACTTAAATTACCGATTGAAAGCGCTCGTGTTTTTACAGGTTTTGACAAGCTAGGCTTTGCATTCGCAAAAGGTTCTGCCCGTCGCGATGACTTTGATAAATACTTAAAAGAGATCGGGCCAGACAAAGTCAAAGCTATTGTTGATCAATGGTTGAAGTAGCGCGCTCAAAAACATTGGCATGAACTTTCTCGATATCCTTGAACAATTAGCACAGGGACTCGGGCACACGTTACTCGTCACGTTGACGTGTAGCGCAACGGCTCTGCTAGTCGGGCTTGTGATGGCAGGCCTCAGGCAGCTTGGCACAAAGCGTATCGGTTGGGTTCTCGATGTTTTAACCTATGTGTTTCGAGGCATCCCTGTTTTAGTGCTTCTGTTCATGGTGTATTTTGGGCTGCCAAGTATTGGCGTAAAAGTCAGCCCACTCGCCGCAATGGCGCTAAGTCTAGGGCTCATTGCGGCAGCCTACCTGTCTGAAGTCTTTCGAGGCGCTCTACAAGCGGTAAGCGCCTCTGAGATTCTGGCCGCTCAAGCAAGCGGCATGAATCGCCTACAAATCTTTAGGTACATTGAAGCCCCTCAAATGCTACGCTTCGCGGTGCCAGGAATGATCAATGAGTTTACGTCGATACTCAAGTATTCTCCTTTTGCCTATACGGTAGGCATCCCCGAGATGACCAAGCAAGCCATGAACCTAACAGCGACTACGCTTCGCGGGATCGAGGTCTATTTAGCAGTCGGGGTTCTGTATTTTGGGATCTACTGGATCCTAATCCGTGGCGTGCTGCGGATTGAAAAGCACTTTCGTGTGCCTGGCATAGGGGATGCTTAACATGGCACTTATTGAAGTTCACAATCTTGTCAAAAAATTCGACGATCACACCGTGTTAAACGGTGTCAACCTTGAGCTTTTTCAAGGTGAACTTAAAGTCGTGATGGGCCCCTCTGGCTGTGGAAAATCGACCTTACTTCGTTGTTTGAATCGCTTGGTAGAACCCACCTCTGGCACGATTAGTTTTCGCGGTACTGACATCACAAGCCCTAGCACTGATGTGCTTGCACTCAGGCAAAGTATCGGATTTGTCTTTCAACAGTTCGCCCTTTACCGTCATTTGACCGTTAGTGATAACGTCACGCTCGCGTTACGAAAATTAAAAAAGATGAGCCGCGCCCAGGCTAACGAGAAAGCCTCCTTTGAGCTATCTCGTCTTGATATGCTTGCGCATCAGCACAAGTATCCTGAGCAACTGTCTGGCGGCCAAAAGCAACGCGTTGCAATTGCCCGTGCGTTAGCGATGGATCCCGCTGTCGTGGTGTTTGATGAACCAACTTCGGCGTTGGATCCAGTCATGGTGCGTGACGTGGCAGAAGTATTGACCCGACTCAATCGCGACAACATCACGATGCTGTGTGTGACGCACGACTTGCTGTTCGCAAAACAGATTTCAGACAAAGTCATTTTTCTTGAACAAGGCGTTGTCAGGGCTGAGGATACGATTGAGCACTTAGCTACGAACCATCCAGACGCTAAAGTCAGGGAGTTTTTTGGGCGTGAGGGTCACGCCGTATGACTGGAATGGGAGCTTTCGAACGCGACTTACTTGAGCAACTGCCCTTGATCTTGGGAGGACTCGAGCAAACACTCAAACTTGCCGTTTTTGCGAGCGTCTCAGGCTTACTGTTCGGTATTGTTGTTTTCTATTTTTCACTCAGTCAGCACAAACTCGTTCGTACAGTCGTCAAAGCTTACATTTCGTTTTTTATCGGCATGCCGTTGATCGTCTTGTTGTTTTTAATGTATTACGGTCTGCCCCAGTGGGGTATCAAGTGCTCGCCCTTTACGGTTGCCTTGATCGGCTTCACAATGAACATCGCTGCCTATAACGCGGCATATCTCGGCACGGCGTTCAATGGGTTAGATCGTGCAGAACTTGAGGCAGCTCAAGCTCAAGGCTTTAGCACTTTTAAAATCTTCCAACACATTATTTTGCCTCAGGTATTGAGGCAATCCATTCCCGCGCTCACTAACCAATGCATCGGAAACTTGAAAGACAGTTCAGTGGCGTTTTTGATTCAATACACAGAATTTTTTGCCCGTGTACAAGAGTTAGCATCGACAAATTTTCAGTTTTTTAAAGCGTACATGTTTGCAGCTGTTGTCTATCTTTGCTTGGTCTCGGTGATTGTTCTCATCGCTCGACAAATCGAAAGACGATTCTTGATTCCTAGCTAATTCGCTCTTTAGTCATACCGTTCACTCTTAAACAACACGATCAAAACGAAAAGGATACAAAATGTTTAGAAGAAAAATTTTGTCTTTAGGCGTCGTCTCTGTCCTGTTAGGCATCCTCGCACCATCTCATGCCCAAGATTTTCCGAGCAGACCAATTCGCATCATCGTGCCGTTGGCCGCAGGGGGTGCCACCGATGTGGTTGCACGCTTGATCGCCGAGAAACTATCTGAGCAAGTCAAACAACCTGTCATTGTTGAAAATCGCCCTGGCGCACAAGGGATGATCGGCGTCGAAGCTGCCGCCCGAACCGCACCCGACGGCTATACACTCGTGTTTGGTTCAAGCACGACCATGGCTGCGATCGCGAGTCTGTATGCCAAATTGCCCTTCGACCCCATCCAAGACTTTGCAGCGGTCGCGAAGGCACTTGATAATGCGTATAACGTGCTGCTCGTGCCAACCTCGTTGCCCGTCAACAATGTGGCAGAACTCATCGCTTACGCAAAGGCTAATCCAACCACATTAAATTATGGTGCAGGTACAGCCAGTTCTAGAATTTGTATTGAGATGCTTAAAGTGATGTCGGGCGCGAGTATCACCTTTGTTCCCTACAAAACTTCAACACAGGCACTAAACGATTTAATGGGTAATCAGGTCCAACTCGTATGCGAGCCAACGGGGTCTGGTATGGCACAAGTCGCTACTGGCAAACTGCGTGCAATCGCTGTCACAGGACCACAGCGTATCAACGAAGCACCTGGCGTTGCTGCAGTAGCCGAAACGCCTGGATTGAAAGATTACGGTCACTGGTCATGGCTAGCATTTTTTACCAGGGCGGGCACGCCACCGGCTGTCATCGACAAATTAAGCGCCGAACTGCTTAAAGCCTTAGCGAACCCAGAGGTGGCAAGCAAAATCAAGAAGTTTGGTTTTGACATCGTGACTTCTGGCCCCAAAGAACTTGCCGCTTTGCAAAAAGAGGCAGTGGCCAAATACGCAAAAAT
>CAMCII010000105.1 GCA_945874505.1 Bordetella parapertussis
GCGTGCACGCCGGGTAAGCCACCCACATAGCCTGACACAATCCGGCTAGTTGAATACAAAAAGCTTGGCAGGGCAATGATGGTGCCGTGGCTTGTTTTGGCTGCGTACTCTGGGTCGCACCACAGCGGATTGTCGTCACCGATGCCATGAGCATAGTGGCGAATGTTGTCACGGGTGGCTTCGTAGCACCAAGGTTCGGCAGTTGCACCGATTTTGACACCAATGCGTCGCTGCAGATCTTCAAGCCCTTGTTCAGTAATTTTTGGAAAACTGCGCTGGCCGATGAGTGGTGATGACATGTAGAGCTCCTGATGATTTCTTTTAGATCTAGACCGTAAAATTTTTCGGATACGTTGAACAATAGTCGTTTGTGTCAAGACTGAATGAGCAGTGTCTATGGTTGCCCTGTAGCTTGGTGATTTATGCTTGCGAAGGTGGCAGTCAGCCTTGAGTGTGGTGTTTGATGCGCGATCATTTTGTTTGCGGTTGTGAAAGTCGTGCTAAGTCTTGAGTATGGTGCTTGTTGTGCGGTCACGCCGTTGCCTCGCGAAGTTTTTTTCGATGGATTTTTCCGGCGGGTGTTTTTGGTAGTTCTGGCACAAAGACGATATGCCGAGGATACTCGTGCTGGCTTAAGCGTGTTCTGACCAGATCTTGAAGCTCTTGAATAAACGTTTCGTCGCCTGGGCGTTTGCTGACGACAAAGGCCTTGACGGCTTGGCCACGCAGGCTGTCAGGTACGCCGATCGCTGCGGCCTCAAGGGCGTCGGGATGCTTCAAAATGGCATCTTCGATCTCGACAGCACTCATCGTCCAACCGGCAGAAATAATGACGTCATCGGCGCGGCCGCCATGATAAAAGTAGCCCTCTTCGTCGACATGCCCAAGATCCTTTGTGGCAAGCCACTGGCCTTTGCGCCAAACTTTGATTTCACCGATGACATTGGCGGCACAGACAAGGCCAGTCGCATCTTGCACTTGCACCTGCGCGCCGGGGATAGGTTTGCCGAGCGACCCTGGTTTGTGGGCAAAGTCTTCAGCGCCGGGATAGCTCACTAGAATGACACCGATTTCGGTCGTGCCGTACATGCTGCAAACTTGCAGTCCGAACGTTTTCTCGATGAATTCTTCGGTAGCGCTGTCGATGGGTTCGCCGGTAAACGACATTTTTTTAAACGCGTACTGGTAGTCAGACGCACAGCCCGAATTCTTCATCATTCGATAGTGCGTAGCAGCAGCTGAAATGTTGGTAAAGCGGTGTGTGGCTAGCCCTTTCAGTAACACGGCAGCGTTGAATTTGCCTGCAAAAGAGCCAATGGTAAGACCAAGCGCCATTGGCGCGAGCGTGCCATGCCAAAGCCCGTGGCCCCAAGCGGGCGAAGAGGGGCACATGACACGATCGCCGGGCCGAAGCCCCGTGCCGTAAAGCGCCGCCACCATCAACGTCACGATTGACCGATGCGTATGCTTGACGGCCTCGGGGAGTTCTCGCGTGGTGCCCGAGGTGTACTGATACATGGCGTAGTCAGTGGCCTTGGTTGCAGGTGTAAAGGTACTTGGGTATTGCGTTAACGAAGCCATTAGAGCGTCGTTCGCCAAGAGGGTGCGCGCTTGATAGTCGGCAGAAACAATGCTGATTTTTTCTGAGTTAGTAAACAATAGACTGGGCAGACAGTCAGCGATTCTAAGATTTAAGCCGTCAGGGCCAAACAAAGTGAAGAGCGGCACAGCAATGGCACCGGCTTTCATAATGCCGAATAAACAGACGTAAAACGCGAGTGAGGGTTCAAGCATGACCGCAACGCGGTCCCCCTTTTTGATGCCGCGCGCAGTTAAAAAATGCGCCATCTGCGACGATTGCTTAGCTAGTTGCTCGTACGAGATGATCTCGTCAGGTGCATTGGTGCGCAGCACGATGACAGCCGTTTGCCCTTGCAACGCATAGCGGTCAACGCATTCATGGGCGATATTGAGTTGCTCGCGGTTTCCGTCAAAGAGCTCCCATAATTTTTCGGATGAAAAATTTGCCTGGGCGTCTGCGTACGAGCTAAACGCGGTGAGTTTTGCCATGGGATTGCTTTGCGATGTGAACGGTTTGCGAGCGAGGTGCCTTGGACGACTATGCCAGAGCGGACTGCGTTGGAGGTCGTAGCGATTGCTTCACTTTATCGCCATGCCTTTTTATTGTCAAATGAAGTTAGTTGTTGTATTAGTACAATAGCATTAAAATAAATGCCGCTGCTTTTGACCAAAGCTCAGTCAATTGTCAGGGCACCAATCAAGTGCTCGTTAAAGCCAAGTTCTTACTGAGGCGTAAGTCATTTTTGAAAGCAACAAATCTATCCAATGGAAAGCAACAAAACTATCCAATGACCTCCCCCGATCAAACAACGCAGCAAGTCACACAAAGCCCTCTCGAGGTCGGGCCAGATCGCGTTGCAGCAAAGCCCGTACCTCGAATCCGGCCGGTTCCTGCGGTCTCGCGTTCAATCGCGATTTTGCGCTTACTAGGCAAGGCGCGTGGGCCGCTTGGCGTGAACGCGATCGCGCAGGCGTTGGGTCTGGTACCAAGCACGTGTTTGCACATTTTGCGTGCGCTTGTCGAAGAAAAACTCGTGGCCTTTGATCGCCAAACCAAACACTACCGGCTTGGCATCGGCATGCTCGCACTCGCGCGCAGCGCCCTTGACTCCAATGCCTTTCCTGCACTGATTCAGGCCGGCCTCGACCAACTCTCTACCGCCTACAACGTCACGGCTATCGCTGTCGATGTGTCCGACGCAGATCAGATGGTCGTTGTTGCGTTATCGCGTTCGACGATCCCCTTTAGGCTCCATGTTGATGTTGGCAGTGTATTTCCGTCGCTTTTAAGTGCAACTGGGCGGCTGGTCGCAGCTTTCAGTCAACAGTCTCGCGTCGAGCTGAAAGCTCAGTTTGCCAAATTAAGGTGGGACGGCTCGATCAACTTCGACACTTGGTACCTCGAAGTGCAACAAGCCATGCAAAATGAATATAGTATTGATCGAGGCACTTACATTGCCGGCGTCACCATCGTGGCTGTACCGGTGCGCCAACAAAATAAAATGCCAACCCATACTCTGGTCTGTGCAAGCCTGACGAATCAGTTGACCGAGGCTGACCTAACCGATCTAATCATGCGTATGAGACTGCAGGCTGATCTTGCAACAAGCCTTTAACGGAAAACGCCGAAGCAAAACGCAGAAGCAAAATGCAGAACGAAAGCGTAGAAGGGAAACGTATAAATCCCTTTCATTTTAAATTAAAGTCGCACGCGTCCCGCACTTTAGAGAAGGGAAGCTGCCAATAATATCAACAGGAAGACACGTACATCATGCAACATAGCCGCGAAAGAATTTTGACGACACACACGGGTAGCCTACCTCGCCCAGCCGCCTTAGTGCAAATGTATGCACAGCGAGCGAACGGCCAGCCCGTCGATGAGGCGTTGCTAGAGCGCGCGGGGCATCAAGCGATGCAAGATAGCGTCGAGCGTCAAATGGCAAACGGTATCGACGTTGGCAATAACGGAGAACAACAGCGCGAAGGCTTTTTCTTGTATGTTCAGCGCCGCATGTCGGGCTTTTCGGGTAGTTGGAAGCGTTGGTCGCGCGGTGACGTCGAACGTTATCCTGAATTTAAGCAGATGATGGCAAACCAGGCCGGCGATAAGGTAGCGGTCAGTAACTTCTTGCCACCACGCGTCACGGGCGAGGTGAAGTATCTTGATCCGACGCTCGCAGCTTCAGAGGCGGTTGACTTCAAAGCCGAACTGGCTGGCCGAGCAAAAACATTCACAGAGGCTTTTTTAACGGCGCCTTCACCCGGCATCATCGCGTCGGCGTGCAAAAACGAACATTACGATACCGAAGAAGCTTATCTAGCGGCGCTGGCTGAAGCCCTACGCCTTGAATATGAAGCGATCGTAAACAACGGCTTCATTTTGCAGATCGATTGCCCCGATCTCGCACTCGAACGCCATGTGTCGTATCACGATGAATCTGACGCCAAATTTATCGGTTTTATCGAGCGCGTTGTCACTGCCCTAAATGTTGCTCTCAGAAATATCCCACGCGATCGCGTGCGTATGCACGTGTGCTGGGGCAACTATGAAGGCCCGCATGATTGCGATGTGCCCCTGCAAAAAATTTGGCCCACCATCAGTCAAACAAATGTGGGTGGTTTTGTATTGCCCTTCGCCAACGCACGCCACGCCCACGAGATGACAGTCTTGCGCAAGCACCCATTGAAAGAAGATCAAATTATTGTGGCGGGTGTCATCGACGTCTTAACGAACTTCGTTGAGCATCCTGAGGTGGTGGCTGACCGCCTCGAGCGCTGCGCGGCAGAGGTCGGTGACCCAACACGGGTGCTAGCGGGCACCGATTGCGGTTTCGATACCTCAGCAGGTATGGGCCGCGTGGCAACTGATGTAGTGTGGGCTAAGTTACGTACGCTGGCTGAAGGCGCCCGTATTGCGAGTGAGCGACTAATTAAATAGCATCCAGCCACACGGGGCACAGAGCATCAGTGGTAAAAAACCAGGTCGCAGACACTCGGGGTATCAGCCTCTAAAAACGAGATCGCGCACAAAGATGAGGGACAGCTCAGGCAGACACTCGATGCGCGAGCAAGCGGCTTTGCCAGCCGCTCGCCAGTGCGCCCTACAATCAGTCAACCTTTGCGCCCGAGGCCTTCACAATCGCGCCCCATTTGACGATGTCTTGGTCTAAGCGCACCTTGAACTGGGCCGGAGTGTCAAAGGCAAGTTCCAGGCCAAGGTCCTTAAGCTTCTTTTGAACAGCGGGTTTCTGCATCACTGTGGCAGTCGCCTGATAAACCTTATTCACCACCTCAGGTGGTGTACCAGCGATCGCAAACAAGCCTACCCAGAGCTCACCCGAAAACTCAGGAATCTGTTCAATCATGGCTGGGACATCAGGTAGGGATGGCGAACGCTTAGCCGTGCTGACGCCTAGAGCCCGCAACTGCCCCTGGCGGATATTGCTCAGCGCAGAGGGCAGGCTGGCGAAGGCAATGGGCACCTGTCCACCTAAGACATCAGCCATGGCGGGTGCTACACCTTTATAGGGTATGTGCTCCATTTTGTATCCGCCCATTTGATCCATCATCACCCCTAACAGGTGATTGAGCGTTCCGTTGCCCGCTGACGCGTACTGATACTTGCCAGGGTTGGCTTTGATCAAGGCTAAAAACTCAGTTAGGGTTTTGGCAGCAAATGAGGGATGGACGACCAGTACATTGGGTACGCTGCCAATGATGGTAATGGGGATAAAGTCTTTAACCGGGTCAAAGCCGACATTTTTATACAGCGCTGGGTTAATCGCTTGAACGCTATTGACTGTCATCAGCAGCGTATAGCCGTCAGGCGCAGCCGTTTTTGTTTGTGCTGTTCCGATGTTGCCTCCAGCCCCTGGCCTGTTGACCAGTACAACTGACTGCTTAAATTCTTCAGCAAGTTCAGTCGCAATGATGCGCCCGACAATATCATTGGTGCCGCCGGTCGCGTTTGGCACGACCATGGTCAGTTGACGGGTCGGATAGTTAGACGGCGCTTGCGCAAATCCAGTCTGGACGCTAAACCCTAGCGTCAGCGCTGCCAGCAGTCGCAGAGCCTGTAAACTGAAGTTTTTCCTGCTTTGAATCATCTGAGTCTCCTAGGTTGAATCGATTTGTTATGCTCAACTATAGAGCACAAGCTCAGTGTGTGCATACGCAAATCGGATAAAACATCATGTCGCAGCCCCCTCGCAGATTAATCGTCGCCATTACGGGCGCCTCGGGCACAGCCTACGGTGTACGGTTGTTGCAAGTGCTGCAAGCGACGCAGATTGAGACACATCTGGTCTTAACTGACTCGGCAAAATTGACGATGGCCGCCGAGACTGAGTTCAATCCCGCCCAGGTACAGGCGATGGCTGACGTTGTTCATTCAGCAAAAAACGTCGGCGCAACGATCGCCTCGGGTTCGTTTATGACACTCGGTATGGTTGTCGCGCCATGCTCAGTCAATACGCTTTCTGAAATCGCATGGGGCATCACCGGAAATCTCATCTCGCGTGCAGCCGATGTGGTGCTTAAAGAGCGGCGTCGTCTGGTGTTGCTTGTGCGTGAAACGCCGTTGCATGCCGGCCATTTGAAATCGATGCTTCAGGTGACACAAAACGGCGCACTTGTGATGCCGCCAGTGCCTGCCCTGTATATCAAGCCTGACTCGATCGACGCGATCATCGATCATACGGTCGGGCGAGTACTGGATTTGTTTGGTTTAGAGACCGATCTGGTGCAGCGCTGGAATGGCTTGGGTAAACCCTAATTGTGACCCGCTCTTTGCCCGCAATAGCACTGCTTCGCAGGGAAAAAAATGAAACTGTTCGTGTACTATAAATTTTTACCCAACCAGTACCCTGAGCTCAAGACGCACGTGCAGCAGATGCAAGTGCAGTTGCAAACACAGTTTCCGCAACTGAGCGCACAGGTGATGAAGCGCCCAACACCCGATGAGCTTGGACAGGTGACCTGGATGGAAATCTACGACCTTGGTTCAAACGATTTTTCAGTGTTTAAGCTTGAACTTGATCGTGCCGCAGCACAAGAAAAACTGCCTCAACCCCGGCGTACTGAACAATTTGTCAATTGTTGAAGAAGCTGCGCCATAAAAAAATTGCAACCGACGCCAAGCTTCTTTTGCTTTGAGCACCCGGCTTCGGGCCGCCATTGCCACTCTCAAGTACTCAAGTACTCAAGTACTCAAGTACTCAAGTCAAAACGACTCGCTCAATAAAACGCTTTCTCATCAAGCGATAACAACGGAAATGCACTCAGCGCATCGTTAGGGCTCAACGGTGCGACCGCTTGCAAATAGCTTGGGTTGAGCTCGGCAAGCGAGTTGACACCGATCAGGCCCATGCAGATCTTGATTTCATCTTCTAAGATTTCAAGCATTCTGACAACGCCCGCCGCACCATCAGCTGCGAGTCCGATACATTGCATGCGACCCATGCCGACCATGTGCGCCCCAGAGGCGATAGCTTTGACGACGTCAGAGCCGCGGTTGAAACTACCATCCACAATCACGGTAGCCCGACCGTTGACGGCCTTTACAACCTCTGGCAGCACAGCCATTGACCCAAGGCAATGATCAAGTTGGCGTCCACCGTGGTTTGACACGTACACCATGTCTACACCGTGATCGACCGCCATCGCGGCATCTTCCGCCGTTGCAATACCCTTCAAAATCAGCGGGACTTTGAGTTTGCTTTTTAAGCGGTCAACATCTTTCCAGGTGAGTTGGGGTTGAAACTCACGCCCCGGAACGGCGAGACGACGAATGTTTCGTTTAGCCTGATCGCGTTCGCGACGACTGTAATGTGCGGTGTCAACTGTCAAACAAAAGGCACCGTTACCGGCGGCTTCAACGCGCTCTGCGATGGCGTCGACCCAAGCGGCATCGCCATGCACATATAACTGAAACAGTCGCAGTGCATCGGGGGCCGCTTGTGCAACAGCTTCTATGCCAGGCTGGCAGACCGAGCTCAGCATATGGGCAATGCCGAACTGCTCAGCCGCCTGGGCTGAAGCGGCACCCGCACCCTGCGCAAACAACTCAAGACTCCCAACGGGGGCAAGCAAGATTGGCAAGCGCAGGTCTCGGCCTAAAAAGCTTGTGCGAGCACTTACGTTACTAACGTCGCGCAAGACACGTGGTCGAAACGCCAAGGCATCAATCGACGCTCGATTGCGCCGAAGCGTAGTTTCGGTTTCGGTACCTCCTACGATGTAATCCCAATTGTCATGGTTAAGCTTTTGACGGGCCTTTTGAACGAGTTCGTGTAAGGTTAAAAAACGCGGTTCTGCAGCAGACATAGTGATCAATGCGCTCTAAGTTGAAATGGTTGATACGAGTTGAAATTATTCGCTTGCTTTGATGTTGGCCTGCGTTGCCGCGGTTTTCCACTTCTTCATCTCAGCATAAACAAATTCGCTCCAGGGGCCAGCGCTGCGGGGGTCAGGTACCAGCCCTCTATCGATCAGATTTTTTTGCATGGTCGGGTCAGCAAGAATTTTAGCGACGTCAGCACTGATTTTTTGCACCACGGCTGGCGGCGTACCTTTGGGCACAACCAAGCCTTGCCAGCCCACGCCCTCAAAGCCTGGGTAACCCGACTCGGCAACCGTTGGTAGATTGGGCAGTTGTGGCACGCGTTGCAAGGTCGTGATGGCTAAAGGCTTTAATTTGCCAGCCTTGATGTGTGGCAGGGCGACTGCCATGCTGTCGACTAAAATTGAAATTTGCCCACCCAACAGGTCCGTGACAGCTGCTGCGCTACCCTTGTAGTTCACTCCAACCATGTTCACGCCTGTGGTGAATTTAAATAGTTCACCGGTTAAATGTTGGGTGTTGTTAACGCCGCCGTAACCCACATTAAACTTACCTGGCTCTTTTTTGGCCGCCGCGATGAGTTCTTGTATTGTGTTGTAAGGAAATGCGGCACTTACCACTATGATCATTGGCGTAATGGCTAAGCCGCCCACATAGATAAAATCTTTGGTGACGTCGTACGGAAGTTTTGCGAAGACAGCTGGATTCACTGCCAAGACCCCACTGGTACCCATTGTCATGGTGTAGCCATCGGGTGCAGCAGTGCTACCCGCGACCATGCCTGGCACGCCGGTCTTGTTCTCAACAATGACTTGATGACCCCAGGCAATCGTGAGCTTCTCTGCGACCATTCTGGCAATCATATCGGTGGCTTGACCCGGAGGAAAAGGCACAATCAGTTTGACTGGCTTCTCAGGAAAGTTCGCTTGTGCTTGAACAGGAACATTGAAAATCAGACAAGCGAAGATAGTGAGCAGTGATGCTAAAGATTTAAAGCGCATTGAAGCCTCCGGGAAAATCGGGTAGCGCCGTCGACGGATTTGTCGATGTCTCTGTAGCGGCGGTTTTTAATGGATCTTGCACTAAGTTAGGCTGCGTAATGATATTTGTCAACTGAAGGCCAGACTCGCCAGCTGCGTGCTGGCGAGTCGTGTGCGTTTTCGAGAAAAGGTCTGACGTTTCCACGTCATGGTTTGACTGGTGCTACGCATAGCGCAAGACGCGAAGACGCCATATGACTCGAGTCAAGGGTTTACCTTAAGCGGCTCAATATCTTAAGCGGCCCAATATTTCTTTTTACTCTCAGCGGCTCAAGATGTCTTTCAAGATATCCGGATCGCACCGCACATCGACGCCTGCCTGCTCTTGTGCCAAAAGCATTGCAATACGCGAGTCTTTATCGGCCCAGCCTCGGTTAAGCGCCTCGGTCATCTGGGCCAGCGTCAGCTTTGCAAATTGCATCTCTAGATCAACCTCGCGCCCAAGTTCATTGGCCAGCGTAACGTCTTTATGCGCTAGTTTTAATGAAAATTTAGCAGGTTCGTAAGCGCCACTTAAAAAGTGAGTGGGCAAGCCGTCAAAGGTTCTACGTCGCCCCATCGCACCGCTGCGCAACGCTTTGAACAGAGTGGGAGCCTCGACACCGGCCTTCACGCCCATTGAAAACACTTCTGCAATCGCGGAGTTAAACATGTAGCCCATACAGTTATGAACAAGCTTGGCGACCGAGGCGGCACCGACGGCACCTAAAAATTGCACATCGTCAGACATGCACGACAGCACAGGCACATATTTGGTGAAGGTTGATTCGTCACCGCTCGTCCAAATCACAAGTTTGCCCGAAGCTGCGCCTGTGGGGCCTCCACTGACTGGGGCATCTAAAAACATGAGCTGTTTTTTTGAAAGCTCAGCATGCAGTTCTCGAATCACGCGAGGGGCGTTAGTTGAAAAATCAAACACTGCGCTACCTGCGCGTAGGCCGGCAGTCAACCCATGCAGACCAGTCAATACCTCTTGTACTTGGGCTGGGCCCGGCAGAGATAAGAAGACGAGATCAACTTGAGTGCCCAAGGCGGTGGGTGTGTCAGCCCATTGCGCACCTTGCGCGATCAGCGGCTGCGCATTCGTTTTGATCATGTCGTGGATGATCAGGGTATGCCCGTGTTTGATGAGATTCGTTGCCATCCTTGAACCCATCGTACCTAGTCCGATAAAACCGATTTTCATTTTTTATTGCCCAGTTTTTGGTGAAGTCGATACAAAGCCGTGCCGCTTGAGTATTATTGCCGATAAACAGTATTCATCAAAAATATATCAGGAGATTGATATGGCTTCGGCCCCCACTTCAGAGCGTCGCGAACGTTTGCGCAAGACGGTTCCCAAAATGGTCGAATGCGCAGAAAAAGTTTTATACGGCGATATCTGGGAGCGTAAAGAGCTCTCTAAACGCGACCGCAGCATGATTACCAT
>CAMCII010000106.1 GCA_945874505.1 Bordetella parapertussis
TTGCGAGGTGCAAGGGTTCGTGCGCGAAGGCAATCGTATTGTTGGGGTCGAAACCTCAACCGGACGCTTAAGCGCCGGTCGCGTGGGTATCGCCGTCGCAGGCAATAGTGGTCGTGTCGCTGGCATGGCCGGCCTGAAGTTGCCAATCGAAACCCATGTGCTGCAAGCCTTTGTGTCTGAACCGTTAAAACCGATTATTGATACCGTTGTCACGTACGGGGCCGGCCACTTTTATGTCAGCCAGTCTGACAAAGGCGAACTGGTCATGGGTGGGGATCTGGATTTCTATCCAAGCTATGGTCAAAAAGGTAATTTGCCAATTGTCGAAGAGGCGATTACCGCTGGCTTGCAAATGTTTCCGATCTTGTCCCGCGTGCGGATGCTGCGACAGTGGGGCGGCGTGATGGATATGTCGATGGACGGTAGTCCGATCATTTCAAAAACGCCCATTGACAATCTGTACTTGAATGCTGGCTGGTGCTATGGCGGCTTCAAGGCGACGCCCGGTTCGGGTTGGGTATTTGCGCACACCATCGCTAACGACGCACCGCATGCCTTTAACCAAGGCCATACCCTCGAGCGCTTTGCTAACGGCAAAGTGATTGACGATAAGGGTGCAGGCCCCACCCCGCAATGGCACTAGGGCGATACCATCATGCAACTGTTTAACTGTCCCTTCTGCGGCCCACGCGATCAGTCTGAATTTACCTACGTACGTGAGGCTGCACCGGTGCCTGCGCTTGACGCCAGTCAAGCCACCTGGCAAGCCTATGTGTACGACCGCGATAACCCACGTGGCCCGCATCGTGAATGGTGGCATCACAATCACGGTTGCAGACAAATACTCGAGATGGTGCGCGACACACTGACGCATGAGGTCAGCAGTATTGAAGCCGCTCGCGGCACCCAGGCAACAAAATGAGCCGAACGCAACCTAACCGACTTGAGCAGGGTGGTCGCCTGACGCGCAGCAAACCATTACGCTTTAGTTTTGACGGCACGACTTATTATGGTTATCAGGGGGATACTCTGGCCTCTGCCCTGTTAGCCAATGGCGTCAAACTAGTAGGACGTAGTTTTAAATATCATCGCCCGCGCGGCATTTATAGTGCAGGCCCCGAAGAGCCCAACGCCCTGATGCAACTGCGCTCGGGCGCGCTGACCGAGCCCAATACGCGCGCGACGGTCATCGAGCTTTTTGATGGCCTTGAGGCAACCAGTCAAAATCGCTGGCCAAGTTTGCGTTTTGACTGGCGTGCCATCAACCAAAAATTCTCTGCTTTATTGCCTGCGGGGTTTTATTACAAAACCTTTATGTGGCCAAAAAAATTCTGGATGTTTTACGAACACCAGATTCGGCGCGCGGCCGGTTTAGGCAAAGCGCCTTTACACAAAGACCCAGATCACTACGCATACGAATATGCACACTGTGAAGTGCTAATTGTAGGTGGGGGGCCTGCTGGCCTGTCTGCAGCCCTAGCTGCAGCACGTAGCGGTAAGCGCATCGTACTGGCCGACGAGCGCAGCGAACTTGGTGGTTCGGCCCTATGGGAAAACAAGCTCATTGACGACATGCGCGCAAGTGAATGGGTCGATCAAACAATCGCCGCGCTGCGCGGTTACTCAAACGTGCGTTTATTGCCGCGCAGTACCGTGAGCGGCGTCTATGATCACGGCCTCGTCACGATTGCAGAACGGATCACTGATCATTTGGCGCAGTCACCCGCGCATACGCCTCGACAGCGCTTACTTCATTTGCGCTGTGCGCGCGTGATTTTGGCCAGCGGTAGTATTGAACGCCCCCTAGTCTTTGCAGACAATGACAAACCAGGCGTCATGCTAGCCTCGGCACTTCGTACCTATATCAATCAGTATGCTGTACTGCCAGGGCGCAAGATTGTCATTTTTACTAATAACGATGATGCCTATCGCAGCGCGTTAGATGCCAAGCAGGCTGGGGCACAAACTGTGACACTCATCGACACGCGTCGTACCGTCGATGCACAACTGGTGAATCGCCTTCGTAGCGCTGGCATTGACTATGTTGGCTACTCATATATCACCGCTGTGCATGGGCAAACTGTGCAGGCAGTTAGCGTCTTAGGACGCGATGGCACGGGCGCTCAAAAAATCGAGTGCGATCTGCTGGGTAATTCGGGGGGCTGGAGCCCCACCGTGCACCTGTATTCGCAAGCCGGTGGCAAATTGCGCTTTGACGAAAAACTCACGGCCTTTGTGCCAGAGAGTATTGTGCAAAATTTAGTACCTGTCGGTGCCGCTAATGGCGAATACACCTTGCCAGGCGCACTTACGCAAGGTGCCGTGGCCGGCGAGCAAGCCTGCGCAAACTCAGCGGGCAGCCCGCAAGGTGCCTTGCTTTACCATGCATCGCACGCCGAGCCCGAGACGAACTTCGCACTTGAACCGCTGTGGCAGATGTCAAAGGTGGCCTCGCACGGAAAGCGCTTTGTCGACATTCAAGACGACGTCACTGTTGAAGACATCGAGCTGGCCCATCGAGAAAATTTTCGCTCGGTTGAACACCTAAAACGTTACACCACGCTAGGCATGGGTACCGATCAGGGTAAGACGTCAAACGTCAATGGCCTGGCGCTAATGGCGGCCTTAAGAGAGCAACCCATTGCAGCGGTGGGCACAACTACATTTCGCCCGCCCTACACGCCAGTTGCGCTCGGTCTGTTTGGTGGCGCCGAGACCGGCAAGCACCACACCCCTGTACGACGCACTGCTTTGCACGGCTGGCACCTCGCTCAAGGGGCGCCGATGACCACGGTCGGACACTGGTTACGCCCCAAAACCTATCTGCGACCAAATGAAACCTATGAGGCTGCTTGGCGCCGTGAAAATTTAGCAGTGCGTCAAACCGTTGGTTTGGTTGATGTGGGCACCCTAGGAAAGATTGATATCCAAGGCCCTGACGCGCTTGAGTTGATTCAACGTGTGTACTGCAATAACTTTGCCAACCTTGCCGTTGGGAAATTGCGCTACGGCTTGATGCTGCGCGAAGACGGCATCGTGATGGATGACGGTACCGTCGCACGGCTTGGCGAACACCATTATCTGATCTCAACCACCACGGCAAACGCAGGCAAAGTACAGAGCTATCTTGAACTCATGCTCCAAGTCGCCTGGCCTGAGTTACGCTGTCACGCAGTCTCAGTCACTGAGCAATTTGCTCAATTCGCCCTAGCAGGCCCACGTTCGCGTGAAGTTTTAGCCGCGCTTTTACCGCATTGCGATGTGTCAGATTCTGCTTTACCCCATCTTGCGGTGATGCAGACGCAAATTGAAGGGATTGAACTGATCGTTTACCGGATGAGTTACTCGGGCGAATGCGCGTACGAACTCGCGATTGGCGCTGATTATGGCGAAGATCTCTGGGTGCGTATCCTTGACTGTGGTCAAACCTTTGGTATCACGGTGTATGGCACTGAAGCCATGGGCGTATTACGGACCGAAAAAGGCCACGTTGCAGGCAATGAGCTTGATGGGCGAACCACGCCTGCAGACCTTGGCTTAGGCAAGCTCGTGAGAAAAAATGGCGGCTTCATCGGCGCAGCGCTCGCAAAACGCTCTGGGCTCACCGACACGCGTCGCGCAAGCCTCGTTGGCCTCATACCTGTCGATGGCGTTGCAACAATTCGCGCAGGTAGTCAATTAGTGGCGACTGAACTTGAGGCACGTGCGCCGGGCGTGGTCGCTAAGCAAGGATTTGTCAGCTCGTCAACACCGAGCGAGTTTTTAGGACACTCGATTGCACTTGCTTTTTTAGACAATGGTGCAAGTCGGCTCGGCCAAGAGATGATCGCTGCCTCACCGCTCTCTAATGAGTTTGTGCGCGTGCGCGTCGTATCACCCGTCTTCGTTGATCCCGATCACCAGCGTTTAAAAGGGGGGCAACCATGATCGAGCGCCGCTCTGCCATCGCAGCACTGCTTACGCAGGCTTCTAAAACGCATCAACTCGCTCAGGCAGCAGTCACCGTCTCTGAACGTCGGCCACTGACTATTTTGCAGGTCTCGGCGTTTGGCTCAACACAACCAGAGGCTGCTGCGGCGCTTGCTTCAGTCTTAAATATCGATCTGCCCTCACCCAGTCAGATGACCAGCAACGCGATCTTTAGCGTACGCTTGCTTGGGCCCGGTATTTGGCAAATCGTAGGTGACCCGTATGCAACGATTCAAGCACACACTCTGCGTGCCGCACTCGGTGGCGTCGCTAGCGTAGTCAACTTGAGTCATGCGCGTACCGCTATCCTTGTGTCAGGCGTCGCAGCACAACGCACGCTCAACAAGTTTTGCAGCCTGGATTTAGCGTTAGAGCACTTTGCAGTCGGTTCAGCAACGAACACGCGCTTCGGGCATATTGGCATGACGCTTACACGCGGCCCAGACGAACTGGCTTTTGAACTGTTAGTCTTTAGAGGTTATGCCGAGCATGTGCTTGAGGCTTTGCTTGAGGCAGGTGCCGAATTTGGCTTAAAGGTAGAGCCCTAAAGAACCTGTTCAAGAAAAGCCTTGGTTCTTTGCACTTGCGGCTCGTCAAAAATCTGCCGCGGCGTGCCTTCTTCGACAATAACACCTTGATCGGTAAAGTAGACGCGATTGGCGATTTCTCGAGCGAAGGCCATTTCGTGTGTCACCAAGATCGAGGTCATGCCTTCTTCGACTAGCTGGCGGATCGTGAGCAACACCTCTTTGCGTGTTTCGGGATCAAGGGCCGCTGTGACCTCATCAAACAGCATCACCGAGGGCTGCATCGCCAAGGCGCGTGCGATCGCCACACGTTGCTGCTGACCACCCGAAAGTTCACCCGGGTAGTTGTTCATCTTATCTTCGAGGCGCACTTTTTTTAACAAACCCAACGCGCGTTCACGCACTTCATCTTGAGCTTGCCCCAAGACTTGTATCGGCGCCATCATCACGTTTTGCAGCGCCGTTTTATGCGGAAACAGGTTGTACTGTTGAAACACAATCGATACATCTTTGCGCAAGGTGATCATGTCATGGTCGGATTTAAGGGTATGCACGGCATGCTCACCCACAAACACCTCACCGCGATCCACCGGAATCAGACCATTGATACAACGCAATAGAGTCGATTTGCCTGAACCCGAGGGCCCAATCACACAAACTGCTTGCCCAGCAGCAACTGTTAAAGATATGCCGCGCAAGACGCTCACTGTGCCAAACGCTTTATGAACGTCATGGATTCGAACGATTGGCTGCGGTGAAGAAGACAAAATCATGATGCGGGCTCCTCTGCCTGATTGGCGGGTACAGAAATGATTTGAGGTTCGTGCCCGGTGGCTGCTAAAAACCTGACTAAGTCGGTGTGTGGCACGATCATCGTCGCCGTATTGATCAAAGGATGCGCTTGCACAGCCGGGGCATCCCACAAGGTCTGATCCATTACAAATTGTACGTTGTGTGCCGTGTCGTTGACCAAGCCAAGCATGCTCACTGAGCCAGGGGTGACGCCTAAATGCGTCAACAACCGATCGGCCGAGGCAAAGCCCAACCGGCCAGCACCCAGCAAATCACCCAACTGATTGAGATTCACACTTAAGGCAGCGGGTATAGTCACCAAAAAATGCTTCAGGCCTTTTTTATCCCGCAAAAACAGATTCTTTGTTTTAGCGCCAGGCAAGGCAGGCACGAGCAATTCAGATTCAGCCACCGTCATCACGGCCGCATGTTCGTGACGCTCGAGCTTGATTGCATGTGTCGTCAAAAAATCTTGTAGTTTCGACCTTAGTGGCTGGTTCATCGTTGTATCTGCTTCGGTTTAATCTGATCTTTGAACTCGGCACTCCAAACTGGACGGCCTCACCATGCGCGCTTGCGCCCTCTGACCGACACGGTCTGCCGCACAATCTCTCAAACTGCATTGAAAAATCGACGTGACTCAGCGCTCAGCAAAGCGCGACTCAAGGCGGCGCGTGTAACAAGCAATGGGGTAGCAGTATAAAAAGAACCATAACAGTACATAGCTGTAGATCGGTATCAAAAAGTCAGTGCGCGACTCGGCTGCAGTAATGTGGCCAACCGTTGTCATCACCTCGGACACCCCGACAATCGAGGCCAACGTGGTGGCCATCGTCAGAATGGCGTACCAGTTCATCCATGACGGCAGCATCCGTTTAATACATTGCGGCAAAATGATTTGCCACAAAATTTGCCGACGACTGAACGCGAGCGAACGTGCGGCCTCCCATTGCGCCGACGGAATCGACTGCACAGCGCCGCGCACAATCTCGGCAATATTGGCCATGATCGGCAACGCTAAGCCAATCGTCGATTTAATCCAATCCGGAAACGGTATCGTGTACTGCCCAATTTTGAACTCGAAGGGCATCAAAAACATCACAAAAAACAGCAATACCAGCCAAGGCGCATTGCGAAAGAATTGCACCACTAGCCAAGAGGTGCCACGCACTGGCGCGAACAGTGACACGCGGGCCAACCCCAGCAGGACTCCTGCCACAGTCCCGAACAACATTGCCATAAAACTAATGGCAAGATTGAACAAGAAACCTTGTGCCAACAGCGGTGTCCACTTCAAGAGCAGGCTCCATACCGAGGCTTGAGAGGAAGCCGCCTGAACCTGTGCGGTTGCCACCGAACCGACGAACGCCGCTAACAGTAGCACCCCTGTTTGCCAAACAAACAAACCACCGCCACTCGAACGATCCATCGCACCGACTTGGGGCTGCAAACGAAAAGGGAGCATGACCGAGAGCGTATCAGGACACTCACTTGGGCTGAGAGCCCGCCGCGACGACTGAGGACTACGTTTCATTGACCAAATCCCGGAACATACAATCTTTTTTCAAACCACTGCATCAGCTGATTGATCAAACCAACAATAGCGATGTAGGTAAACAACAGCACAATCATCATTTCGGTCACGTTGACTTGTTCAGACCAAATTTGCCCAGACATATAGAGCAATTCGGGAACAGCGATCGCGTAGCCCAAGGTGGTGGTTTTTACCAGATTCACCAGGTTGTTATTTAAGGCTGGCATGGTGACGCGCAAGGCTAGCGGAAACACCACACGTCTGAAGATTTGCGCACGCGAATAGCCCAACGCTTTAGCCGCTTCAATCGTCGCTTTAGGTACCGCTTCAATACCTGCCCTAAAAATCTCTGCCGTAAAAGCGGTCTCGAGTAAAGTCAATGCGACAATCGCCCAGCCCATCGAACCCAACAGCGGCGCACCTCCCACCTTTGGCAAGAGTGGGCCAATCGCAAAATAAAAGAAATAAATTTGAACAAGCGGTGGGGTATTACGAAACAGTTGAACGTAAGCACCGACAAAACGGCGTAGCCACTGATACTTCGTGCCATACAGCCAAGCGACAATCGCGCCAAAGACCAGACTCAGCACGATCACGATCGCGGACAACTCAAGCGTGGTGCTGAGCCCTTCAATAAAACGCGAGCGGTCATAGCGATCGTAAAAAATCGTTAGCTTGATGCCGCTCGTCTGATATAGCCATTTAAACCAGGCCTCAATACTATTCATCATGGGCTTGGTCTATTCAAAGCAATAATTATTTGAATTTTGCGTTTTGCTCGACCAGATAAGGTGAAGGCGCAATACCCCATTTCTTTTCAAGGCCGATGATGAAACCCGTTTTGTGCCACTCTTTCAGTGTGTCACTAATGAAGGCTGCAAACTTGGTATCTTCTTTACGCAAACCCATGCCCCAAGGCTCTGGATCAATCAAAGGCAGCACGATCGCATAATCAGCCCATTTAGGCTCACTGATCACGCCGGAAAAAAAGGTTGAGTCAAAGACTAGGCCTACGCAGTTACCCGCCTCAAGTGCGGCAAGCGCCTCGGTTGACCCCTTAAAGGTCAGCAGTTTTGCACCAAACTCGTCGCCCGTGCGACGGTTGTAGTAAGCACCCTGAATGCCGCATATCGTTTTACCCTTCAGCTCTGTCCACTCTTTTAAGCCAGAATTCTTTTTTGCAAGTACCGTAGCAGCGCTGGCGTAATAGAACGGCTCAGGAATCGCGACCACCTGCGCGCGGTCCGGCTTATAAGACATCGTCGCAATCATCAGGTCGGTACGACCTTGTTTCACAAACTCCATGCGGTTCGCAGCCACCACTGGGATCAGTTCGATTTGTACGCCTAATTTTTTGGCAATCTCATTGGCCATATCGATTTCAAAACCCACAACTTTTCCGGACGGATCCACATAACCGAAGGGTTTGTAATCGGCCTTGACGCCAACCACCATCTTGCCCTTTTGTTTAATGCTGGCCAAGGTATCCACCTGCGCCCACGCACTATTGATTGAAAGCAAGGTTGCAGCAGCGAACAGACCCAGCGACTGTAAGAGCGACGATTTGACACGTTGCATGAAGAAACTCCTTTGATTAAAACAACATTCTTGTATGTTAGGTAGTACACATACTGTTTACGACAATATCCCCAATCGCGCAACTTTTTTCGTTGCCCCGTGTAAAAAAGTCTTGTCCGGCTATTGCGCGACTTGACGCCATCAAACCGGCTTAGTTAGCTGATCCAAAATAGCCGGGTTTTCTAGCGTTGAAATATCTTGCGTGATGGCCTCACCTTTTGCCACGACGCGCAACAAACGACGCATGATTTTGCCTGAGCGTGTTTTGGGCAAGTTATCGCCAAAACGAATCTCTTTTGGTTTGGCGATTGGACCAATTTCTTTGGCCACCCAATCACGCAACTGCTTGCCCAGCGCGATCGCCTCGTCACCTTCGGGGCGTGCGCGTTTCAATACCACAAAAGCCACAACAGCCTCGCCGGTCGTCGCATCTGGACGGCCCACCACAGCAGCCTCGGCAACCATTTCGTGGGCGACCAAGGCCGACTCAACTTCCATTGTGCCCAAGCGATGGCCAGAGACGTTGAGCACATCGTCAATGCGACCCATAATCCAGAAGCAACCATCTTTGTCGCACTGCGCGCCATCACCCGCTAAATAATAGCCACCCAGCTCTGGTGGAAAATAACTTTTCACGTAGCGCTCTGGGTCGCCCCAGATCCCACGAATCATCGACGGCCACGGGCGCTTGATGACCAAGAAGCCACCCTGCCCAGCTGCGACATCGCCACCCACTTCATCCACAATCGCCGCCGTGATCCCAGGCAAACGGGTTGTGCACGACCCTGGTTTTAACGGTGTGGCGCCTGGCATCGGCGTAATCATGTGTCCACCAGTCTCGGTCTGCCACCAAGTATCAACGATGGGGCAGCGTCCGCCCCCAACATTGATGTGATACCACATCCACGCTTCAGGGTTGATCGGCTCACCGACCGACCCCAACAAACGCAAGCTCGACAAATCAAAACTCTTTGGATGTACAGCAGCATCGGCGTCTGACGTTTTGATCAACGAACGGATCGCTGTCGGTGCCGTGTAAAAAATCGAGACTTTTTGATCTTGGATGGTTTTCCAGAAACGCCCTGCGTTTGGATAGGTAGGTACACCTTCAAACACAATTTGTGTCAAGCCAGCGGCCAAGGGGCCATAGGCAATATAGGTGTGCCCCGTGACCCAACCTACGTCGGCCGTGCACCAAAAAATATCATTGGCTTTTGCATCAAACACCCATTGCATGGTGAGTTTGGCCCACAACAAGTAACCACCCGACGAGTGCTGCACGCCTTTGGGCTTACCAGTCGAGCCTGAGGTATACAAAATAAACAGTGGGTGCTCAGCACCAACAGCCACCGGTTCGCAGGTGGTGGCTTGTTTGTCAGCGACATCGTGAAACCACACATCACGTTTGGCATCCCAGGCGATTTTTCCGCCGGTGCGTTTGTATACGATGCAATGACGCACGGCCTCGCAACCGCCCATTGCTAAGGCTTCGTCAACTGCAGGTTTCAGCGGGATCGCCTTGCCGCCTCGCATTTGCTCGTCGGCCGTCAGCACCAGGCTGGCACCCACATCAGTGATGCGTTCGTGCAGACTTTTAGCAGAGAAGCCACCAAACACTACCGAGTGAGTGATGCCCAGACGCGCACAGGCTTGCATGGCCACCACAGCCTCGATCGACATGGGCATGTAGATGATCGAGCGTTCGCCCTTTTTGTAGCCCAGTGCTTTGAGGCCGTTGGCTAACTGGCACACACGATCGTGCAACTGTTGGTAGGTAATTTTTTTAACAACGCCATCGTCTGATTCAAAAATAATCGCAATTTTGTTGGCATTGCCGTTTTTAAGATTGGCATCCAAGCAATTCGCCGAGACGTTGAGCTCGCCATCACCAAACCACTCAAAGAACGGCGCACGTGACTCATCTAGCACCTTGGTAAAGGGTTTTGTCCAGTGCAGATGCTCACGCGCCTGCGCAGCCCAAAA
>CAMCII010000107.1 GCA_945874505.1 Bordetella parapertussis
CAAACTCTTCAGAATAGTCGCCCAATTGTCTTCTGACGGTTTGATGCTTGGTAACCAGATGCAATCATCGGGCAGACATTGCGTACCAAGCCCAGTCAGGGTTGGTCGAGGGCCGATTTCTACAAACACCTGGCAGCCCAGTGCAGCCATGTGTTCGAGGCCCGCTTGGAACTTGACCGACTGCCGGATATGTTGACGCCAGTACTGAGGCATGGTGACCTCATCGGAGGCAACAGTGCCAGTTAAATTCGAGATCAACGTTAGCTGAGGACTTTGGAACTCTACGTTTTGAGCGATTTGTTCAAAACGATCGAGCATGGGCTCCATCAATGTTGAGTGGAAGGCGTGCGAGGTATTTAGTTTTTGGGTGCGAACGCCTAAGGCTGTGAGCTTTGCAATCACCTCAGTCATCGGAGCGCTGCTACCTGAAAGCACTGTGTTCTCAGGGCTATTCTCAGCTGCAATCGAAATATCTTTACCTGCACCTGATAGTAAAGGGCGAACCGTTGAGGCACTTGTGAAGACAGCCCACATTTCACCAGACTGCTCGAGGGATTGCATTAAGTTCGCGCGACCGGCAACTAGGCGTACCGCATCGGCAAGGCTCATGACCCCAGCAAAGCACGCTGCCGCGTACTCGCCAAGGCTGTGGCCCATCACGACATTGGGCGTGATTCCAAATGCTTGCCATGATTTCGCCAATGCATACTCAAGAGCAAATAAGGCGGGTTGTGCATAACCTGTTTGATGAATGAGCCCCGTTGCAGACTCGCTATTGAACATGACCTCTAACAGTGGCTTGTCAAGCAAGGGCGAAAAAAGTTCAGCGCACAGGGTCAACTGCTCGCGAAATACCGGCTCAGTTTCGAATAAATGCCGGCCCATATCTGGGTATTGCGAGCCTTGGCCGGTAAAGAGAAAGCCAATTTTACTTTTCGTGCCCGCCTTAGCGTTGTATTGGAAAGCACTCGCACAAGACTCATTTTTTTCAAGTGTCGTTAGCTGGGCGATGAAGTCTTGTGCCGTTGTACCGACGATTGAAACGCGTTGATCAAAGACCTTGCGGCCCGTATTCGCGGTAAAACAGACATCTGCAAGATTGACCTCTGGGTGCTCGGTGAAATAGCGCGCAAAGCGCCCCGCGTATTGGCGTAAGGCGACTTCATTTCGAGCCGTGAGCATCAAGACATGAGCAGTGCGCTCATTCGTAGTTGCAACGCGAACGACAGCGGGTGCTTCTTCAAGAATCGCATGCGCGTTTGTTCCGCCGATCCCTAATGAATTCACGCCCGCTCGACGTGGTGTTCCAGTGGTCTTCCATTCACAGGCTTCTGTATTGATATAAAAAGGACTCTGTTCGAGCTTTAAGGCTGGATTCGGAGTCTTGAAATTCAGAAGGGGTGGGATGAGCTTGTGATGAAGCGCGAGTGCGGTCTTAATAAAGCCCGCCGTACCAGACGTAATCTGCAAATGCCCAACATTGGTTTTGACTGAACCCAGCGCGCAAAAACCAATCGCCTGAGTTTGAGTGCGAAACACTTGAGCTAAGCCATCGTGTTCAATCGGGTCACCGATCTCGGTCCCTGTGCCGTGCGCCTCAACCAGACCAATCGTTTCAGGTAATACGTTCGCGACTGCGATCGCTTCTGCTACGGCGACAGCTTGGCCATCGCTGCTTGGGGCCATGTAACCGACTTTAGCGCCCGCGTCGTTATTGACGGCAGAGCCTTTGACGACGGCAAAGATATGATCGCCGTCTCGTACCGCGTCATCAAGCCGCTTGAGTAAGATGGCGCCGACCCCACTGCCAAAGATTGTGCCGCGCGCCTCGGCGTCAAAGGACCGAACGTGCCCGTCAGGCGTGACGATCATTCCAGGTTGATAGAGGTGACCGGCGTGCTCAGGAGACTGCACTGAGGCACCGCCAGTGAGAAACAGGTCGGTTTCGCCAGACAACAATGACTGACAGGCCATGTGTACAGTGACCAAACCTGTTGAACAGGCGGTCTGCACATTGATACTTGGCCCGCCAAGGTTCAACTTATACGAGACTCGAGTGGTGAGATAGTCTTTATCGTTTGCAACCATGAGCATAAAGCCGCCCATTGAGTCAAGCGTTGCAACATTCAGATCATCCTGCGAATCCAGCATGCTTCGATTTGGAAGCACGTTGTTCAGCAAATAGGTGTTCATTGCAGCGCCTGCATAGACACCTGTTACCCCGGGGTAGGTGGTGGGATCGTAGCCAGCAACTTCAAAAGCTTCCCAGGCGCATTCAAGAAACAGGCGTTGCTGAGGATCCATGAGCTCTGCATCACGCGCAGAATAACCAAAGAATTCGGCATCAAAGCCTCGCGCATCTGAAATCAACGGGCTCGCTTTCACATAATCAGGACGATCAAAGACTTCGCGCGAAAACCCACTCTTGAGCAAATCGTTGTCGTCAAAGAACGTAATTGACTCAACGCCCGTGGCCAGATTTTTCCAGAAGGTCTCAATGTCATCAGCGCCTGGAAAGCGGCATGACATGCCGATCACTGCGATGTCTTTGCTTGCCCCGGTTGCCTGATGGCTATGACGTGCGTTGGCTCGCGCTTGTCCCTGTTCGGTCGGACTGGCTTGGGTGTTTTCCCCCGATAACTGCTTGACGAGCATTTCGATCGTCGGTGAAGTAAACAAATCAACGAGCGTTAGGGTAGGGCCGAAAATTTCGATGAGCCGCTCATGCGCTTGTACTAAAGATAACGAATCGCCACCCAATTCAAAAAAGTTATCCTGTACGCCAACTTGGGGAATGCCCAGCACGTCTTGCCAGATTGAGGCGATTTGTTGTTCGATTTCTGAGGCAGGGAGTGCCGAGGCGATCGGTGCCTCTTGAAATAAGGCACGCAGGGCTTCGACACGTTCGATTACCGCTGAATAGTCACCCTGCTGAAAACGTGCGCTGAGTTGTTTGTGCTGGATTTTACCAATCGCCGTTTTTGGGATCGCTGCAGCGTCAAGAGGGATGAGGAAGTCGGCTTTGATACCCACGTGTTGAGTGAGCTTTGATTGAATTTGCTTAAATAAACTCGCTAACTCATGCTCGTCGGTGACCAAGGTGTGAAAAAACACCACAAGGTGAAGTCTATCTGTGCCGGGTGCAAACGCGGCACACGCAGCCGTGTATGAGGGCTCGAGACCTTCGACTTGTTCGGCTGCAGACTCAATCTCAATGTTTGATAAGTTCGCGCCATTGACGATAATCCCCATCCCCACTCGGCCAAGCATGACCAACTCGCCGTTTGAGATAAAGGCGGCATCGCCAGTGTCAAACCAACCATCTTCAACAAAGGCTTGATTGGCTTGTGGGTTGCGATAGTAGCCTGGCATCAGACCAGCGCCACGTAGCTGAAATCGGCCGGCAGTCTCTTCAGGAACCACTTGATTGTGCTCGTCGACAATCCGCATCGACATGCCGGGGATGACAGGGCCTAAACTGGCAAACGAAATACAGGTCGAGTCGTTTGGTGCAACGTGTCGAATCGCACCGCCCAGCTGATGGCGGTCAATGTGTACAAACTTGATGGACTGCCCGGCTGGCGGCAAGTGATAGGAGACCCCAGAACAGGTTTCTGCCATCCCGAAGGCTGAAATTAAGCTTTCACGACGCAAGCCATAAGGGCGAACCGCTTCGAGAAATTCGGTGACGGTCGAATAGGCGATTAATTCGCCCGCACTGAGTAAACCTTTTACGCAGGACAAATCCCACTGCCCGTTGCCTGGGCTTTTGAGCGCCTTGCTGACTAGAGCAAAAGCAAAATTGGGTGCCCAACCGTGGGTGATGCGATGCTTGTCAATGAGATCGAGCCAGCGCAGAGGGCGTGCTAAAACGAATTCTTTTTGTGCGTAAACAAGTTTGCTGCCCTCGAGCACGGGGCTGATGTGATACGCCGAGATGTTACCAATGTGGTCAAAGGGTAGCCAACTTAAAATGACATCGCTCTGTTGGCTGGCGCACAAGATGTTGGTGCCGATTGCGCGCGATAAGAGATTGCCGTGGGTCAGTTCTACGGCCTTTGATAATCCAGTGCTACCAGAGGACAATACATAAAACGCGACATCGCTTAATTTCGCTTGGTAGACCGTTTCGATCGGAGCGTGCTGACGAAGGCTCTCAATGTTTGCGACATGCGCGTCTTGTAATTCAGGAAAGCGACTCGAGCCACTCAATGTTGGCGCGAGAGCCGCCGTCGTGCAGATCAGAGGTTGATCGAGTAATTTCCAGATATGAATCAGTTGTTCAAGAGCACGGCTCTCTAAATCGTAACTGACCGGAATCGGCACTACGATCGGCTCGAGTCCTGCAAATAGACAGCCCCAAAACACGGGCAAAATATCTTCGCTGAGTGACAGCTGCAATAAAACTTTTTGGCGAGGTTGTAGCCCTTGCCCTTTGAGCCCTGCAGCAATGCATTTGGCTGACTCAATCAGATGGCCATAGGTGAGGTTGTTCTCGTGGCCTTGGCCGTCAATAAAAACGATCGGTGTTGCCGCCCAGACAGCAAGAAGGGCATTCGACAAATTCTGAAGTTTGCTGACTCGATCAGGCAACGCAGAGCCGTGTCGAATCGCAGGAAGTGTGCTCATAGGTTGGGCGCGGCGCATGAAAAGTGGTACATCACATTTTACCTTTCGGCTGCGTAATAACCTCACAAAAACCGTCACTGCGCAGGGGCTGAAAGGACGCCTGAGCCTAAAAGGCTGATCTTCGGCGATTTGTGCGCTTGACTTGCTACTCGTACAGCACGTAGTTATTATTCAGATCGTCAAAGAGCACTTCTACAGAATTGTCGTTGTCGACGCCCGCACGAACGACAACATTTCTATCGAGAAAGTAATTTTCAAACTTCCAGCCGGGTGGTAGCCTAAGTATCGTGTCTAGGTTTGAGAGACTAGTGCGCGTCAAAAGGGGCTGTACCTCTTGGGTGTAGCTAGTCATTATGTACGTCTCGCCTTTGGGTGAGACAAGCCGATGGACTAGAGAACCAGTGTTCCAGATGTAATGCGTATCACCATATAACCTGAAGGCGACGTAGCTCGCCCCAGCCAAATTTTTTGTATGAGTGAGTTTTGTGGTCTGAAGTAATTGCTTGAGGCTGATACGCGCTGTGCCGATCACAGAAAACTTAAGATCGCTCACCCAGAAATACTCTGAAGAAACTGGGGTCAAATTGATATCCATAATCTGTTGATGTGCACCGCCTTTGGCAATGGTCGTAAATTTTGCCACAGATCTTAATTGGGCTGCAGCAGAGGCGACAGTAATTCTTTCAATGCGCGATGCGGGGCAGTTTTGCAGGCGATACGTTGACAGGGATGTCACCTTGACTTCAAGTCGCCAAAAATCAAAAGTCGCAGCATTTAAACTACAATTCCAATTGTCTGGTTGGACTGCCGACGCGTAGGAATTATGAGCGTCTTTGCCCTGAGGCATTCTTGGGGGCGAAGTTTCTTGCGTTCTAGGTGGGTTTGGAGTCGCTGCGGGGGCAGGGCCTGTCGCAGGTTGTGCGAGGGCAGCTGTACTCAAAATACTGAGCAACACTAGAATTGGCGCAAAAAAACATTTCATATTTGCATAGCAACGGGTAAAAGGTGTATTTGCGGGGATGATCGTTTGATTATACGATCTACCATCATGTGTATTGTAAAGGGCTTGCCAAATGAGAGCTTTTGACAGCGTTTGTTCAGATTTTTGCAAGGGTTTTTACCGCTTTAAACCTATACTTTGCGATGAGGTCAGGGCGCAAAATCAGGTGACCTGCAGGCAGGCATCCCATTTGTGAAAAAAATGAAAAAATTATGTTCCTTTTTAGCATTGTTGCTATGCCTTGCGAGCGGCTCGAGCATGGCAGTGTGCACAACCATCACGGTGACGGGGCCACCCGCAGCAGCACCCTCTTCTTGGTTAAGTGATGGCAAGCTGATCGGTGCTGCGGTTGAGTTTACTGAAGGAATCAGTGGTGCAGCTGGTATTTCGAAGGTTGAAGTTCGTCCGTACCCGACCTGGCGTGAAGCCTTGGCCGCGGTTTACCGCGGCGAAGTTGACGTCGTGTTTTCGGCTAATTGGTCTGAAGAGCGTGAGCGCTATCTTGACTATGTGCGCCCGGCCATGTCGAGCCAATTTCTCTATGTGGTCGTTAGGCGAGGTGAATCCTTTGAGCTGAACAAGTTAGAAAACCTCAAGGCCCTCACTGGGGCATCGGGTGCAGGCGAGACGTATGGTGATGGTTTTTTTGGACAGTTTGTGAAGAACAATTTAAACCTGACCAAAGCACCGAGCATCGATAAAGTGATTGATCTGTTAATCGACAAAAAGGTGGATTACATTTTTGGTTTTGAAAATGCTGTCTACGAACAGATGATGATTAGAAATCTTGGCTCATCCCTACAAGTCTTGAATACCTATCCGACCCGATCTGAGGGGTTTATCGCGTTCTCTAAAAGATCAAAATGCGGTCTGGAAGTTCGAGAAAAGTTTGCAGAGCAATTGGTGTTGGCTCAAAAGATGCGCCGTTATCCTGCCTTGCTGAGTAAGTACCGCGAGGTCTTTAATGAGAGCTTGACGAGGCCGAAATAAATGTGGATTGAGGCTAAGCTGATGGTAGGTGATTGTAGGTTGTGTAACCTTACCTGTTGCGGCTTAGGCCGCATTGCCATGAAAACTAGTCACGCGTGGCCTGAGCCATGACCATCACAATTGCGGTTGCAAATCAAAAGGGTGGCTGTGCCAAGACAACAACGGCCGTTAATTTGGCGGCGGCGTTAGCAGAACTTAAGCAAAAGGTTCTTCTGATTGATCTTGATCCTCAGGCAAATGCTAGTCAGTGGCTCGGGGCAGACAACGATGAGCGCGGAGTCTTTGAACTCTTCACCACTAAGGTTGCGGCAAGTAGCCTGTTAGTCGTCTCTAACACAGAGGGGCTGAGCCTATTGGCCGGTAGCCGAAGCTTGGCCAGTATCGAAAAGTCTTTAGCAGGCGAACTGGCGGTTGAGACTCGCTTAAAAAGACGGTTGGCCTCGCTTGAGAATTTGGCATTTGATTATGTGTTGATTGACACGCCGCCCACACTGGGTCTGATGACCTTGAATGCATTGTGCGCGGCACAGCAAGTGTTAATTCCAGTGACAACGCATGTGATGACGCTGTCGGGTGTTGCGCAGTTGATGCAGACGTTTGATGATGTGAAAGACGTACTGAATCCTCAGTTGTCGTTGTTAGGATTGTTGCCATGTCGGGTGGATCAGCGCACTCGTCATTCGAAAGACATTATCGAGGCGTTAATAGAAAGATTTGGTGAGCAGGTGTTAGTTGCGCGCATTCGAGAGAATATTCGTTTGGCAGAAGCGCCATCGTTTAGGAAAAGCATATTGCAGTATCAACCAAGCTCAAGTGTGGCAGACGACTTTCGTGCGCTCGCGCGCGAAGTCATCGCGCATCAGTCAAGGTAAACCATGGTCACGCAATCACGTAAAACAATCCTGAAGAATCCATTAGACGAAATCTCGACTCGCGCTAAGCCGGCTGATACGGCGAAAAAGGCTGCTAAGGCCCCGACTGCGGGTAAGACTCTGAATGCGACTAAGACTTCAAAGGTTGGTCAGGTCGAGAAGGTTGGTAAGGTTGAGAAGGCTGGCAAGGTTGAGAAGGCTGGTAAGGTTGAGAAGGCTGCGCGCTCACGCAAAAAAAATGTTGTTCCCCCGAGCGAAATGCTTGCCACCGCTCCAAGTTCGCCGGTTTCAGCCGCTAAAAAAAAGGTGGCTGCTAGTGAGCCCGCCAAAAAGGCTAAACCTCAATCTAGCCCTGCGAAAGCGATACCTGCCAAGCCGGCGGTTGTGGAAGCTGCCGTCACGACACAACCCCCGCAGACACAACCTTCGCCTGATGTGACGGATGCGAAGCCTGCGAAAGTGCAGACTGCAGAAGAACTGATGGCAGCAGAGATTGCTCGCTCTGCGGTGCCAACTTCGAATCGTGCAGAAGAAATCGTTAGTCATCCTTGTACCCCGATTAAAGTGCTTGAACAACCGGGAACGCCGAACTCATCGACTGGTGGGGTTGCGTTATCTGGTTCGTATTTGACTACTGAAGATATTTTTCAAAACGAATTGAGCCGAGCGCGCGTGTCTTTGAAAGCAGAAGCTACCCGAACCAAATTGGAGGCGCAAAAGATTGTTGCGCGTTGGTCGCGGTGGTCAGTCGCTGTTAGTTTTATACCGACACCTTTCGTGGATATGGCGGCAATCTCTGGCGTACAAGTCAAGATGATTTATGACTTATGTAAGCTGTATAAGGTCGACTTCGAGCGTACAGCTGCAGTCGCGATTGCGTCAGGTGTTGCGGGTGGCGCAGCCACGCAAACGCTAGCGGGTGTGCTAGCGAAGCAAATGGTCCGCTTTGCCCCCGGAATTGGTCCAGTTTTTATGTTTGCGGTAGAACCCGCGATCTCATATGTGACGAGTCAAGCAATTGGTACCGCTTTTATCAGTCACTTTGAGGACGATGGACGAATGCACGACTTTCAGCCAGAAAAAGTCAGGCAATATATCGCTGCACAAATTGAAAAACGTAGATCGAGATTTAAAGATAAAACCGTGCCGGCACAAACTTGAGGTCACGTACCGCGAGTGACCCCTATTTTTTTAAATGAACAAGTATCCCGATGCTGAATCCAGTTAAATCTGAGCTTATTAACTTCTTAACGGACTCAAATCCTCAACACTTGAGGCAATTATGTTTGTTGGCAGCGTTGGTAGGAACCCTTAACACTTTGTTGATCGCGGTGATTAATAAGGCGGCAGCAAGCGTCTCAAAAAATGAAAGTGTGACGCTAATGTTTGTTGCGTATGTCGTCATATTCGTCGTGTTTTTGGTTGCAGCCCAACGTGCAGGCAAAGAGAACGTTGCAAAAGCTCAACAGTTTATCTATCGCTTCAAAATTCGCATCATGCATGATGTGTTTCGCTCTAATTTACTAAAGGTGGATACATTAGGTCGCGATTACATTCTCGAAGTCTTGAACAGAGATACCGAGTTGGTATCTCAGCAAGTCAATTCAGTACTGGCTTTGTTTCAAGCTTTGCTAACCGTGTGCTTTTTGATGCTTTATATGGCCACAATATCGCTGACAGCCTGTGTAATCCTCGCTGTTGCAATCGCCGTTGTGTCTTTTGTCGGGGTCATCGAACTTAATAAGTTGGTTGGCGGAGTGCGAGTGATATCGGTAAAAGAGGCACATGTCAATGGGCTGTATGGGGCCTTTTTAAGCGGTTATAAAGAAGTGAAAATGAATTCTCAGCGTGCATTGGGGTTGACGCGCGATCTCATTGCTGAAGCGAGAATCGTTAGAACTGAAAAAACAAAATTGGTTCAAGACGTTGTGCAGTTTTTCACATATTTACAGATGCTCATGTATCTTGTGGTTGGTTTGATCATTTTTGTCGTGCCGATGTTCACACCTGAGTTTTCGTCGGATGTACTGACGGTTACGACGACTGCTTTGTTTTTAGCGAGCTCAGTGTCTGCTGCAATTGTTGTGGTACCGAATATGACGATGGCAAACTCGGCAGCTCGCAATTTACGGGAACTTAGTGAAAAACTCTCGTATGAAAGCACCGAGCGAACCTCCTCTGGGCTGACTGAGTTTTCAGAGATTAAGACTCTGGCGCTTGAAGAGATTACCTATGTGCACAGGGGGGACGGGGTCGCTCGACCCTTTTCGCTTGGCCCGATTAGTTACGAGTTTCAAATTGGCAAAGTATATTTTATTCGAGGCAATAACGGCTCTGGTAAAACGACCTTGATGCGCGTGTTGCTGGGGTTGTATCAATCCCAGTCTGGCAGGGTGCTAGTGAATGGAGAACCTATTGCAGAGCCGAGTAATGCGGCATATCGAGATCTATTTGCAGTGGTATTTAGTGACTTTTATTTATTTAAGAAATTGTATGGTGTAACGGCCACTAATGAGGCCGAACTCAGCGATCTGCTGACGCTGTTTCAGATGGAAAACAAGGTTGCCATTGATGAGGGCATTTTCTCTGACCTCAACTTTTCAACGGGGCAGCGAAAGCGATTGGCTTTGGTAGTCGCGTTGCTTGAGAAGAAGCAAATCATTGTTTTGGATGAATGGGCTGCAGATCAGGATCCAGAATTTAGACAAGAGTTCTATGAGCGAATTATTCCAAAGT
>CAMCII010000108.1 GCA_945874505.1 Bordetella parapertussis
CAGTTTGCCTTAAACGAAGGCGTGCTGCGGTTTGGTAGTTTTGTCACAAAATCGGGGCGTACCAGCCCCTATTTTTTTAATGCAGGCCTGTTTAATTCAGGTGCCTCGGTAGGGCGGTTAGCTCAATTTTATGCTCAAGCCTTAGTCGATTCTAAACTGCCATTTGATATGCTTTTTGGCCCGGCTTACAAAGGCATACCGCTCGCTACCGCAACGGCGGTGGCACTTGCGGCGCATCCCGCTATGAACGGACGTGCAATCGAGTTCGCTTACAACCGCAAAGAGGCGAAAGACCACGGTGAAGGTGGGGTGTTAGTGGGTGCGCCCTTAAAAGGGCGTGTCGTGATCATTGATGATGTGATCACCGCAGGCACTTCGGTGCGCGAGTCGGTCGAGATCATTCGCGCAACAGGTGCAGAACCCTGCGCGGTGCTGATCGCCCTAGATCGGATGGAGCGCGCTGACGCAGACGGACAGTTATCGCCCCATTCAGCGGTGCAAGAAGTGCAGCAACGTTATGGCTTGCCGGTTGTGACGATCGCCTCGCTTGACGACATCTTAGTACTGCTTAAACAGAATGCCGAGTTTGCACAGTATCGCGAGGCTGTGTTGGCGTACCGGGCGCAATACGGTATTCAGTAAGTTAGGCTACTTAAGCCTGATCGAGCTTGGCCTTAAGCAAATCATTCACCTGCTGAGGGTTCGCTTTGCCTTTGGCCGCTTTCATAATCTGACCCACTAGTGAATTGAAGGCCTTTTGTTTGCCCGCGCGGTATTCAGCGACGATCGCAGCGTTTGCTGCTAACACGGCGTCGATCATGGCTTCAATCGCGCCCGAGTCATTGATCTGTGTAAGGCCTTTAGCTGCGATGATGGCATCGGGTTGACCATTTTCTTCACCGGCCCACATCGCTGCAAACACGTCGCGCGCAATTTTGTTTGAGATGGTGTTGTCTAAAATGCGCTTGAGTAAAGCGGCCAACAAGGGCGCTTTCACCGGGCACTGCGCAATGTCTTTCTCTTCGCGGTTTAGTGTCGCCGAGATTTCGCCCATCAGCCAGTTGGCTGCAAGTTTGGCTCGAGCAGGGCGCAGTGCCATGACGTTCGCTGTATCGGTTGGATCCGCTTCAAGAGCGTTGATGACGTCTAAGAAATATGTTGCCATTGCGCGGCTACTGATCAGTTGCGCAGCATCAATTGGGGTAATCCCATAAATTTCAACCAGATTTTTTCTAAGTTCTTCTGGTAAGCCACCCGCTTTGCGCATCTCTGCTTTAACTTGCTCAATCCAGTCTTGGCTAATCACCAAAGGTGGTAAATCGGGATCTGGAAAATAGCGGTAGTCGTGCGCGTCTTCTTTGCTGCGCATGCTGCGTGTTTCGTCAAGATCGGCGTCGTAGAGTCGGGTTTCTTGAATCACCTTGCCGCCGTCTTCAATGAGTTCAATCTGCCGGCGCACTTCGTAGTTGATGGCGCGTTCGATAAAGCGAAAAGAGTTTACATTTTTGATTTCGCAGCGCGTGCCAAATTCTTTTTGACCAACAGGGCGTACTGACACATTGACGTCAACTCGAAACGAACCTTCTTGCATGTTGCCATCACAAATGCCTAGCCACATCACGAGGCTGTGTAGCGTCTTGGCGTAGGCAACCGCTTCGGCGGCTGAGCGCATTTCAGGTTCAGAGACGATTTCAAGCAGCGGGGTACCAGTTCGATTTAAGTCGATGCCGGTGGAGAGCTCACCATGCGGGCCAATATAGTTATCGTGCAACGACTTGCCGGCATCTTCTTCGAGATGAGCGCGAGTGAGATTGATGGTGGTTTCTTTGTCGCCGACAAAGAAGGTTAAGGATCCGCCAAGTACAACGGGGATTTCGTACTGGCTGATTTGATAGTTTTTGGGCAGATCAGGATAAAAATAATTTTTACGCGCGAAAATCGAGCGAGGCGCGATGGTGGCACCAACCGCTAGTCCAAGACGAATGGCATGTTCAACCGCAGCGCGATTCATGACCGGCAGGGTGCCTGGTAGCGCCATATCCACTTCGTTGGCCTGCGTGTTGGGTTGCGCACCATAGCGCGTGCTACTGCCTGAAAAAATTTTGGTTCGAGTCGAAAGTTGAGTGTGTGTTTCGAGACCAATGACGATTTCATAAGCCATTATGCTTGCCCCGCGCTACGTTGATGCCAGTCGGTGGCAAGTTGATATTGATGTGCGATTGCCAACAAACGGCCCTCATCAAAATAGTCGCCAATGATTTGCAAGCCGATCGGCAGGGGTTTGCCTGCAGCGCTTTGACCAAAACCACAGGGAACAGACATGCCAGGTAACCCAGCAAGGTTCAAACCAAGCGTGTAGACGTCGGCTAGCCAGTCTGCCGTGGGATCGTCTTGATTGTCACCAATTGCCTTGGCGACTGTGGGCGTGACCGGACCCATGATGACGTCGCATTTTTGTGTGAATGCGGCTTGAAAATCGTCGGCGATCATGCGGCGTACGCGTTGCGCTTGCAGGTAGTAGGCATCGTAATAGCCTTGCGACAGCACATAGGTGCCAATAAGAATGCGGCGTTTGACCTCAGTGCCAAAGCCCTCGGCCCGCGAGCGGCCGGTCATGTCGGCGAGGTCGGTATATGAGTCGCTGCGATGTCCGTAGCGCACGCCGTCGTAGCGCGACAGATTGCTTGAGGCTTCGGCGGGCGCGATCACGTAATAGGCCGGAATCGACAGACGCGTGCGCGGTAAAGAGATGGAAACACGTTGGGCGCCGAGTTGCTCGAATTGAACTAAAGCAGCCTCGATGGCCGCCCCGACTTCAGACGAAAGCCCCTCACCAAAAAACTCAGTGGGCACGCCAATACGTAAACCCTTCAGCGGCAATGAGGCTTGAGATTGAAAGTGAGCGCTTGCTTTGTCAAATTCGCTTTGAATGCGGCCAGGTGCGTTGGGCACACCTTGGCATTGCTCAGCACTGGTAGCGTCGCGCACGTCAAAGCCACTAATGGTGTCGAGTAAGGCAACTAGGTCGGCTGCCGCTGGTGCGAGGACGCCTGCTTGATCCAAGCTTGAGCCGTAGGCAATCATGCCGTAGCGCGAGACCGTGCCGTAGGTCGGCTTGATGCCGCTCACCCCGCAGAGCGCCGCCGGCTGACGTACCGAGCCCCCAGTGTCTGTGCCGGTCGTCGCAAAAACCAGTCGAGCGGCTACGGCGGCTGCCGAACCACCAGAGGAGCCACCTGGCACGCAACCCAAATCCCAAGGATTATGGGCCGGCCCGAAGGCAGAATGTTCGTTGCCCGAGCCCATCGCGAACTCGTCGCAGTTTAGTTTTCCTAGGCTGACACAGCCGGCGGTCAGCAGCTTACCCACGACGGTGGCGTCAAACGGACTGACGTAATTTTTAAGCATCTTGCTGCCAGCCGTGCTGCGCCAGCCTTGCGTCACAAACACATCTTTGTGGGCAATCGGGATGCCCGATAAGGAGCCAGCCAACCCTGCGGCACGGCTGGCGTCGGCGGCGCGTGCTTGCGCAAGGGTGAGCTCTACGTCAACATGTACAAAGGCATTGAGCGCCTGTTGGGCTTGAATCTGTATGAGGCAATCTTGGGCCAGCTCGGTCGCACTGAGTTTGCGTTGCTCCAAAGCGCTCTGGAGGCTAACCAGGGTTGGAAAGTTGTGAAGTGCTGTGCTCATTTATTCAATCACCTTTGGAACCAAAAATAGCCCCTCAGCCTTGCCTGGTGCGTTGACCATCAGCGCTTCGCGCCGCTCGGGTGAGGATGCCTCGGTGATGACGTCTTCGCGCAGTCGCAGGTGGACATCAAGCAGCGCAGATAAGGGGTGAGCGAGTGGTTCGATCCCATTGGTGTTGATGGCCTGAAGCTCTTGGATCAGCCCAAGAATTTTGGTTAGATCACCCTGGGCCCGTGTGTTTTGCTCGGCCGACAATGTCAGGCGGGCTAGTCGGGCAATGCGGGTGACTTCTTGTTCAGTAATGGCCATAGGTCGCTGCTTTTTAAAAAATAAAAGGCGGGTTCAAGCACAAAACACCGCCAAAATGCGCGGTGCAGGGCATATGCCTGAATTTGAAAGGCAAACATCGAAGACAGAGCCCGATTCAGCCCGCGCAAACCATCTCTGCCGGCGCCCGGTTCTGACTAGGGCAAACCGGTTTCATCAGAATGGTTCTGGCCTCGTAGCTTTGCGAGCTTGACGTTAGCTCGTTTTGCCGATCTAAACAGAATTATAAGTTATGATGGTGGGCTATTCACGGCATGTTACGTGCGTCAACTTTTATTCTGGCTGGGCTCTCATGTTCGGATTCCTGCGTAGTTATTTTTCAAGTGATATGGCGATCGATCTTGGTACCGCCAACACTCTCATTTACGTTCGTGGCAAGGGTATTGTGCTCGACGAACCTTCGGTGGTTGCGATTCGTCACGATGGCGGCCCCGGTGGTAAAAAAATCATTCAAGCTGTGGGGCGTGAGGCGAAGCAGATGCTAGGGCGTGTTCCGGGCAATATTGAGGCAATCCGCCCCATGAAAGATGGTGTGATTGCAGACTTCACCGTGACCGAGCAAATGCTCAAGCAATTTATTCGTATGGTGCATCCGCGCAATATGTTTGCGCCGAGCCCGCGAATCATCGTATGCGTGCCCTGCGGCTCAACACAGGTCGAGCGCCGCGCTATTCGTGAATCTGCCTTGGGTGCTGGTGCTAGCCAGGTGTATCTGATCGAAGAGCCGATGGCTGCCGCGATTGGCGCTGGGCTCAACGTGTCAGACGCCAGCGGTTCGATGGTGGTGGACATCGGTGGCGGCACGACCGAAGTTGCGGTGATCTCGCTAGGCGGTATGGTTTACAAGGGCTCTGTTCGCGTGGGCGGCGACAAATTTGACGAAGCGATCGTTAATTACATTCGGCGTAACTATGGCATGCTAATTGGTGAACCCACTGCTGAGCATATCAAAAAGCAGATCGGGTCCGCATTTCCTGGTTCTGAAGTACGCGAGATCGAGGTAAAGGGTCGTAACTTGGCAGAAGGCGTCCCGCGCAGTTTCACGGTATCTTCTAACGAAATCTTAGAGTCTTTAACTGATCCATTGAACCAAATCGTCTCAGCGGTCAAAATTGCACTCGAAAATACACCACCCGAGCTAGGTGCCGATATCACCGACAAAGGCATTTCGTTGACCGGCGGGGGCGCCCTGTTGCGTGATCTTGATCGTTTACTGCAAGAAGAGACCGGTTTGCCTGTGATTGTGGCCGACGATCCCTTGACGTGCGTGGTGCGTGGTTGTGGCGATGCCCTCGAGCACCTTGAAAAACTTGGCGCAATTTTTATTAACGACTAGTCGCGCCGCGCGTCGACAGGCGGTGAGGCGCCACAGAAGGCAGCTGCGCGAAACCAACGTAAGCGGCGCCTACAACGCCCAAGCGGTGAGTGATTAAGTACCGAGCCATCATGCAACGACCCGCCACCCTTAGGCTTTTTCGACGCGGCCCGGCCGCTGAAGTGAAACTGACTCTGCTCGTGTTGGTCTCGTTCGCGTTGTTGTTTACTGATGCCACGTACAAAACGACGAATCCTGTACGTGAATTATTGTCAGCGACCTTGTATCCGTTTCAACGTTTCGTCATGTTTCCGCGTGACATCATGTCGATTGGTCATGACTGGTTTGATGCCGCTGCGTTGATTCAATCTGAAACTGAGGCGTTGCAAAAACAACGTATCGAGTTGGCGCAGGTAACAACCAATGCCGCACTGTTGGGTGCTGAGAATGCGCAATTGCGGCGGCTGTTAGGTGTTTTTGAAAAAGCTGCAGAGCACCCGTCTGTGGTGGTCGAGGTTCTGTATGAACCCGCCAATACTTTTAGTCGGCGGCTGGTCTTTAACAAAGGTAGCCACGCCGGTATCTCGGTTGGGATGCCGATTCTGGATGAGGGAGGGGTGGTGGGACAGATCACCCGCGTTTCGCCCATGACCTCTGAGGCAGCTGTGTTGACCGACGAAATTATTTCAATACCCGTGCAGGTGTTGCGCAATGGCTTACGTTTGATCGCCTTTGGCTCAACTACCCCGGGTAAAGTCGAAGTGCGCTACTTTTCATCCGATGCCGATATTCGCGAAGGCGATGTGCTGGTCACCAGCGGAGTGGGGGGGGTGTTCCCGCCCGGGCTTTCGGTCGGACGCATCGATCAGGTACAGCGCAGTTCAGCCTCGGGGTTCGCGCGCGCCGAAGCGTTGCCGTCCTCTCACCCAGAGCGGTATCGGCAATTTTTGGTTTTGCAAGTGCCAATCGAGACTGACTTGGCGGTCAGTTCTGTGAAGCCAGCGGCGTCAATGGAGGCTCCCCGTGCAAGATCGAAATCGAAGTGATCTGACAAGGACTTCGCGCGAGGGTAGTGCGCCTCCTCCAGTGCCACTTCCACGCCCAGTTGGTCCGAATCCAATCGACCACGCCACAAGCCTGGTTTTTGTCTGGGCCACCCTGATCGGTGTCTGGCTGCTCTCTTTGCTGCCCTGGCGCGCATGGCCGGTGTCGCCTGATTTGCTGTTGCTGGTGATCGTATTCTGGTCGTTGCACGACGCGCGACGAGTCGGTTTACTCACCGCGTTTGCTTTTGGGTTAGTCATGGATGTTCATGATGTGGGTCCCTTAGGTCTACAAGCGTTGACCTATACCCTGACAGTGTTTGGCGCACAGTCATTGCAACGAAGGTTGCTGCGCTTTGGACTGATGAGTCAAGCCATGCACTTGCTGCCACTGTGGGTCGTAATTAAAGCAGGTGGGGCGTTGCTTGGCGCTTTTCTTGTGAGTGCGTGGCCCGGTTGGTCTTGGCTGTTTGCAGCCCTCTTGACCGCGGCACTCTGGCCCTTGATCGCGTGGTTGTTGTTGCTGCCCCAGCATCGATTGCAAGACCCCGAGACGACAGCAAGCTGATACCCAACAGACATGTTCGATTTTAAGAAAAACGATCAGCAACAAAAAAACAACTTTACGCTGCGAGTGGTCGTGGCGGGTTTGTTTGCGGTCTGCTGTTTTGGTTTATTGTCGTTGCGATTTTGGGTGCTACAGGTCGATCGGCATGAAGGATTGTCCGCCCGTGCTGACAGTAATCGATTGGCAGTGGTGCCTATCGCTCCGCGCAGAGGTGAAATTGTCGATCGTAACGGCGAGGTGCTTGCGCGAAATTATTTGAGTTTTACGCTTGAGGTGGTGCCTGCTCGAGCGGGTAATCTCGATGAGCTATTCGCAGCGCTGACACCAATCGTGTTTATCAGTACGGCCGAGCAACGACGCTTTAAAAGACGTGCTGCTGAATCCGGTAAGTACGCAAGCATCGTCTTGCGTAATAATTTAAATGAAACAGAGGCAGCTTTTTTCTCGGCCAATGCTTTGCGATTTGCTGGCGTGCAGTTGCGCGCGCGTTGGGTGCGTGAGTACCCGCAAGGTAAGTCTGCCGGGCACGTTGTTGGCTATGTAGGACGTATCTCAGAAAGCGACGTTGCAGCCCTCGAAGAGCGTGGTGAAACGGGCAACTATCGCGGTACCGATATTATTGGCAAAAAGGGGATCGAAAAAACGTACGAAACAGTTTTGCATGGAAAGGCAGGCCTTGAAGAGCTCGAAGTGACTTCGCGAGGTAAACCTGTGCGAGTGCTCAGGCGTGTTGATCCGACGCCCGGCTCGAATTTAGTGTTGTCGTTGGATATGGGCTTGCAGCGGATTGCCGAAGAAGCGTTCAAAGACTTACGCGGCGCGTTAGTCGCGATTGAACCAGCAACCGGCGATGTGTTGGCGTTTGTGTCACAACCATCCTTCGACCCTAATCTCTTTATCGATGGTATCGATGTCGAAAGCTGGCGACTGTTGAACGAATCGCCCGATCACCCCTTAATTAATCGCCCGGTATACGGCACCTATCCGATTGGTTCGACCTATAAGCCGTTTGTGGCGTTGGCCGCGCTTGAGTTGAATAAACGACGTTCGACAGAAGTGATTTCGGATCCTGGCTATTTTGAATTTGGTGGGCAACGTTTTAGAAACTCGGGCTCAACGGCCTTTGGTACGCTTGATATGCATCGGGCGCTAGTGGTGTCGTCTGACACATATTTTTATTCGCTAGGCCCCGAAATTGGGGTCAATAATATGCATGACTTCATGAAACCGTTTGGGTTTGGTCAACTCACGGGTATTGATATTGAAGGTGAGAGGCGCGGCATTTTACCTTCGACTGACTGGAAGCGCGCGGCCTATAAAAATCGCGATCAACAACGTTGGTATGCGGGTGAAACAATATCAATTGCCGTGGGTCAGGGGTATAACTCCTTCACGTTGATGCAACTCGCACAGGCAACGGCCGTGCTGGCAAACGATGGTGTTTATATGAAACCCCATTTGGTGCGTACCATTAAAAACCCACGTACCGATGAGCAGACACAAACCGTGGTCGAGGCGACTCATAAAATTCCGTTAAAAAAAGAGAATATTCAGGTAATTAAGCGTGCGTTGGCTGAGGTGACGGTGTCTGGTACAGCTGCTGCGGCGTTTGTTGGCGCGCCGTACACCACGGCCGGTAAAACCGGTACTGCTCAGGTGTACAGTTTGCGTGGTGCTAAATATCAAAGTAGTGCGATCGATGAGCGGTTGCGTGATCATTCGCTGTTTATGGCCTTTGCTCCGGCCAATCAGCCGAAAATTGCGATTGCGGTGATTGTAGAAAATGCGGGTTGGGGGGGCAGCGTTGCGGCACCTATCGTGCGTAAAGTCTTTGACGCCTGGTTGTTGCGTGACGCAAAGACTCAGCCCTTGCCGGGCACTACGCCCCCAGTCAGGCGTACCGAAGCGGTCGTGCCGCAGGCCCCTCTTGTGGCCGCGATGCCAAGGGCTGTACCATGAAAATTATTTTTAGAATGGTGTTTCGCAGCCTCACGTCAATCGATTGGCCCTTAATGCTGATTTTGTTATTGCTCAGCGCAGTGGGGATGTTGGTCATGCAGTCTGCTGTGGGTGGCACCGACGCTCGTTTCGCTGATCAAGCGCGTAATTTTTATGTGGCGTTTATCGCGATGTGGATTGTGGCGATGACGCCACCGCACTGGATTTTGAAACTTGCCGTGCCGTTTTACGTGCTGGGGATCATTTTACTGTTGGCAGTCATGTTTGTGGGTGATACCAGTAAAGGGGCGACGCGCTGGTTGAACCTAGGCATCACGCGCATCCAACCTTCTGAAATGATGAAAATAACCTTGCCGCTGATGTTGGCTTGGTATTTTCATAGTCGCGAAGGCAAGATGAAGTTTTTAGATTTGTGTGTGTCAACTGTGCTGTTGTTGATACCGTTTTTGCTGATTGTGAAGCAGCCCGATTTAGGCACCGCTATCCTTGTGTTTGGCGCAGGTTTTTTTGTGATTTATTTCGCCGGGATCTCTTTCAAATTTTTGATCCCCGTGCTGTTAATTGGCGCGATCGTTCTGGGTGCGATCTATGCTAATCAAGAGAAATTATGTGATGCTAAGTTTGATTGGGTGGTACTGCATGACTACCAAAAACATCGAATTTGCACTTTGCTTGACCCCAGTACAGATCCGCTAGGCAAAGGGTTTCATACGATCCAATCGATGATCGCGATCGGTGCGGGTGGTCTGTATGGCAAAGGTTACATGAATGGCACGCAGACCCATTTGGACTTTATTCCTGAGCGAACAACCGATTTTATCTTTGCGGTGTTTGCTGAAGAGTTTGGCTTATATGGTGGTGTGACGTTGCTGGTGCTCTACCTATTATTGATTTTTAGAGGATTGGTGATCGCGGTGGGCGCCCCGAATTACGGTGAGCGCTTGCTTGCCGGCGCAGTGACGATGGTGCTATTTATTTATGTGTTCGTAAATGTGGGGATGGTCACGGGTATTTTGCCGGTCGTGGGTGTGCCTTTGCCGTTGTTGAGCTACGGCGGCACTGCTCTGCTGACAATCGGAATCGCTTGTGGCATCTTAATGAGCATCAGTAAATATCGACCGCCCCAGCCCTCGGGTTAAGCCAGTAAGCGCGCCGCTAGCAGTCCATCTAACAATTTGCGTACCGGCGCGGGTAGCCCGCGCTCGTGAAGATTGTTCAGTGATACCCATTCGCCACCATTCACTAAACGTACAGCTTTGTCAGCGGACGCGGCACGATCGGGTTTTATTTGAACGAGGTGAGGGCGAATCGT
>CAMCII010000109.1 GCA_945874505.1 Bordetella parapertussis
AACTCTTCGGCGGCAATTTGCGAGAGCGCAGTCTTGGTACCGGTTCCAAGGTCAACTTTGCCAACAAAGACTGTAACTTTACCGTCACCGCCAATCGATAACCATGAGTCCAGCACATCCTTCGCTACACTTTTAGGAGGAAGTAGGCCGTAATTTGTAGCCGCATGGCTTGCGCCCATTGAAAAACTAACAAGCAACATACCAGCACCGCTGGCTTTCAAAAATTCGCGTCGTGTGAATGCGTTCATGAGTTCACCTGTGAATGAATAGGTTGTGGGTATGTTCAGGCAGCAGTTAGGTAGCGTTTGACCGCCGCCACAATCCGCTGATGAGTGCCACAACGACATAGATTCCCAGCGAGCGCTTCGTTAATTTGCGCGTCTGTTGGGTTTTTATTTTTGGCAAGAAAGGCGCTAGCAGTCATGATCATGCCGTTGATGCAATAGCCGCACTGCACGGCTTGCTCATCGATAAAGGCCTGCTGCAATTTGCCAGGTTTTGCTGAGCTTCCCAAACCTTCAAGCGTCGTAACGCTTTTGCCCTGCATCGTTGTTGTCGGTGTCACACACGAGCGTATCGCCTGACCATCTACGATCACTGTACAGGCGCCACATTGTCCGAGACCGCAGCCAAACTTGGGGCCGTTAATTTCAAGATTGTCGCGCAGCGCATAAAGCAAGGGGGTGTCGTCTTCGATTTCGACTTTGTGCGATTTGCCGTTGACACTAAGATTCACTATTGCCATGCTTGTCTCCCGCTTTTTATATTGTTGCGACCCAAATAGGTCGTCTAAAGGACAACACCTACTTTACCGAAAGTGCGTGAAATTGAAAAGCACAAAATACACCTTGTAAAGAATCGCACACCGATTGCCTTCGACGCTTCAGCCGAGGAGCGACGGCAAGCAGAATGTCCGTTGTCCAATGAAATATGAGTAGAAGCGAATAAGGCCCTACGGCCTTTCTCTGAACTGGATCTTGGTGCGCCGCCGCAATTGAGTCGCGCCGCTGCGAAATTCGGGGTGAGTGCGATAAAGAATTAACAGCTGAGTTCTATGGCGTTCATCAATTCTTTGACGTATAGACACTTTCCAACTCATTTTCTTGCACATCGCGTACGTATTTATCAAGTGTGACGACGCCGTTGCTCACTGCAATAATGCGATCCGCAAACTCAAGCGCCAAGTCTGTTTGATGCAAGCTACTTGACATCCTCCCCGCCCTCAGTCGATGACTGCCGCTTGCGCGGAAAGGACGGGAATTCCTACGGTGCTCAGGCAAACGCTGCCTGAGTCACTTCGGTGGGTTCCTGCTTCAGCGAGCGGTCTGACTGCACCGACTCTCCGCGGGCTAACAAGCGGTATCCCCGCTCTAAAATATTGATTGCACCGACTACGTCAGCGTGATTTTCGTAGCCGCAATCGACACACAGAAATTTCGCCTGAGTCTGTCGATTGTCTTTTGATACGTGGCCGCAGGCGGGACACGCCTGGCTTGTGTGCTGCGGCGGAACGGCCAGCAACAAGCCGCCGTTCCACTGGACTTTGTAGACGAGTTGTCGCCTGAATTCACCCCAGCCTTGATCGAGAATGGCACGGTTTAGGCCAGACTTTTGTTTCACCCGTTTACCGTGCTGCTCGCGATTGCCCTTGGCGGACTGTGACATGTTCTTGACCTGCAAATCCTCAATACATACGAGCGCGTGGCTTTGGCTGATCGCGGTAGTGGTCTTGTGCAGGAAATCTTTTCTGGCATTCGCGATAGTGGTGTGTATCTTTTGAACTTTGCCTTTCGCCTTTTTCCAGTTATTACTGAACTTTTGTTTACGACTCATGCGGCGCTGATAGCGAGCAAGTCGTTGCTGATGTTTTTTGAAACTATTTAGAGGGGCAATATAGCGGCCGTTACTCAGCGTAGCGAAACGGGCGATTCCAACATCAATACCAATTGCTGTTGTGGTGAATGGTAAGGGTCGTTCAAGCTCGCGTTGGGTCTGAATAGAGATGAACCATTTGCCACCTGACTGGCTCACGGTGACGTTACGCACCTGACCCAGTGCCTGACGGCTGTTGCGGTAACGCAGCCACCCAAGCTTGGGCAACAAAATACGGTTATTGCTTTGGTCTAATTGAATTTGTTTTGGCTCAGGATAGCGAAAACTGTCACCACTCCCTTTTTTCTTGAAACGTGGAAAGCCAGTCCGCTTGGCAAAGAAACCCTTGAAGGCTTTTTCTAAGTCTTTCAGGGCATGTTGCAACGCTTGTGACGGTGTTTCTTTCAGCCATGCAGTCTCGGCTTCACGTTTCCAAACGGGCAGCTGGGCGGCCATGGCTACGTACCCGATGAATTTATTGCCGGCTTCGTGATTCTCTTTTTGCACTGCCAAAGCCTTGTTGTAGACGAACCGGCACGAGCCAGAAAATCTGCGCATAGCGCGCACTTGGTCGCCGGTTGGCATCAATTCGTATTTGTAGGCCTGCAAGCGTTTCATACCTTGAATTATATTTGCGCGATCAAGGTATATCACCAACTCGCCTGTGTAAAAGTTGTATTTGTAAGATACAAATTCAATGAGTCTTTGCAACAAAAACTGGTTTTTTGTAACAAAACATAAGCGCGATGGATTCACAAAGAAAATACAGTGCGACCTACGCCCGATACTTGCTAGCGTTTGTACTAATTTCAGGTCATCGCTCGCTGAGTTGGAGGAGTAACACGATCACGTACACCTGTTGATGAACTATCCACTTAAAGTGGCCGTATCGAAACTCGCGAATAGTCTCAAGGGTATTTCTAGTTTGATGGCATGAAAAAAATTGCCCAAATATCCGTAAGAAGCAAGGCCGCAGAGCTGCGTGGTCACCAAACTACTTTGCAGGAAGCTGCGGCAGCGCGACAGTTTCCGTTATGTTTACAAGTATATTGTTATTGGTGGCCCCAAAAGAGCATTTATTTGCCAAAAAAAGGGTTATTGATCTTGCTTCCTTGAAAGGTGAAAAATTCATTTTGAGAGAAAAGGGCTCGGGCACGAGGATGGCGGCAGATGCACACTTTAAGACATTGAAGTTCAGACCGGATGTCAGGCTCGAGTTGGGAAGCAACAAGGCAATTATGCAGGCCGTGATCGGCGGCTTAGGTATCGCGGTTCTCTCTAAATACTCTCTAGGCGATAAGTCTGATCAAGAAGAGGTTGCGATTTTAAAATGCAAAGAATTTCCTATTGAATCAAGTTGGCATATTGTGAGGCCGAAAGGAAAAAAACTATCCCCAATTGCAACGATATTCAAAAAACATCTCGCTCAACAGGCAAAAGACTGGAGATGAGCAGGTAAGCATTGAAACAATACGTTAACAATCCAATACGGTTTGATGATTGCCAAAGCAAAGCGCAACGCCTACCATATAGACATTCTAGAGATCGCTATCACAGACCCGAGGTGGCAACGCCGTCTCGAAGTATCTTAAAAAAAAGCGATGCGAGTTCGCCCTCAGGCTGAGTAATTGTTTTTTCCTTTAACGACCACAATGTCGAGTCAATCATGTTTAAAAAAATCAACTACCTCATTTGCACTCTAACTTCATGTTTCATCGGCTTATCCCAGGCTCACGCCTGCACCTCAATGGTCTTGGCGGGCAACGATGACGGTCGCGTCTATGGCAGAACCATGGAGTTTGGGATTCCACTCAAGTCTGCGATATTGAAAACCCCACGTGGTTATGCCTTTCAGGGTGTGGGCATTGATGGCGCATCGGGTTCGGGCAAAAACTGGGTTGCTAAGTATGCGACTGTTGGTACGAATGCGTTTGGCTTGCCTCTTTATGTAGACGGGATGAATGAAGCGGGTCTTGTAGGTGGATTATTAAATGCCCCCAACACAGCGCAGTATCAAACACCCACTCAAGAACAGTCATCTAACAGTATTGCGCCACAGCAAATGCTGTTGTACGCATTAACTAATTTTGCAACGGTTCAAGAAGTCAAAGAGGCGCTGCCAAAGATGTTTGTGAACAGTGCACCGCTAAAAGAATGGGGTGGTGTCGCTAAAGCGAGAATGACCTTGCATGATTCGCAGGGCAAAAGTTTGGTGGTTGAATATCTTGACGGTAAGTTGGTCATGACCGACAACACAATTGGCACGATGACCAACGACCCGGCGTTTTCTTGGCACCTTCAAAATATTGGCAACTACGTCAATTTGTCGGGTACGGATAAGGCGCCCTTAACAGTTAAGGGCCAAAAATTTCTGGCCGCTAGCTCTGGAAACGGCATGCATGGGTTACCTGGTAGTTTTTTGAGCCCTGATCGTTTTATTCGAGTCTCACAGTTTGTTCTCAATACTCCTGCTGCCACCACAGCCATTCAAGAAAGTAGAGCCTGGCACATCATGAATAATTTTGACATACCCTACGGCGCGATTCACTTAGATAGCTCGAGTGGTTATGGTGGTGGCGTCAATTCGTATGAATTTACAGAGTGGGTGATCGTCGCCAACTTAAAGTCCAAAAGCTATAGCGTCCGTTCCTTTGAAAACCCAGGAATCCAGAAGATCACCTTTTCCGATTGGGATCTGAATGGAAAGTCTCTGCACTCGATCGCGCTGCTAAAGTAATGTGCCAATGCTAATCGTCACCTCAATCATCGCCGCCGTATTAACAGCCGTCTTCATCAGACTATCTTTTCTCGTCATTGGGTTGAGAAGAAAAAATAAAGTGGGTTTGGGAAGCGGCGGCAATGAAGATCTCGAGCGAGCGATTCGCGCCCAAGGTAACTTCGCCGAGTATGTTCCGTTTGGACTGATATTGCTCGCTTGCCTAGAGTTAAACGGCGCCGCGTGGTGGTTAGTTGCGATTCCGGGTGTCACGCTGATTATCGGGCGTTTGATTCACGCGATCGGCATCAACACACCGCCACCCGATTTCAGCAAGCGAGTACTTGGTATGAAATTTACTTTGATTACGCTAATGGCCTTGGTTGCGTTGAACTTGGGCTGGTCCCTCTACCAGTTGATTGCCTGATGACTCAAACTCAACTTTTTTGACATGCAAGTTAAATTGAACGCATACAAGTGAACATCAGGCCCTTCAAACTCAATGACACACCCACTCGGGTATCCTTCAACATTTCAGGTGATGCTTAGCCATGCATGAAAATCTGATTCAAAACACAAACCTCGACACCCTAGGCAAAGGGTTAGGCTACGTGGCGCCCGGCAGCACCTTTGCGAATAGTGGTTCGCTTGGCTGGAACATTTTGAACGAAGACGTGAGCCTGCCGGTCGCCGTGTTGCGCCAAAGTCGTATCGAGCATAATCTTTTGTGGATGAAACAATTCATCGAACGCTACGGGGTTGAGCTTGCACCGCACGGCAAAACAACGATGAGCCCAGAGTTGTTTCGAATGCAGCTTGAGCACGGTGCTTGGGGCATCACCCTTGCAACAGCTTCGCAAGTCCAAGCGGCAGCGGCGCACGGCGTACCTCGCATCATCATGGCAAACCAATTAGTCGGCAAGGGCAATATGGCGATCATCGCCCGCTTGCAACAGGCCGATCCAAACTTCTATTTTTGTTGCATTGTTGATTCGGCGGCAAACGCTGACGCACTTGGCAAGTATTTTTCTGAGCACAAACAAACATTAAGAATATTGCTCGAATATGGGGTGGGTGGCGGACGCACTGGGATACGCGACCTCACACAAGAACAGAGCGTGCTTGACGCCATCGCTCGCTGGCCACAAGCGTTAAGCCTGGTCGGCGTTGAACTCTATGAAGGTGTTTTAAGTGAAGAGCCTGCGATTAGAAGCCTCTTGCAACATGTGCTGGCTCGAACACAAGCGCTCGCGTTACAAAACAAGTTTAAAGAGCCGCAGGTGATACTCAGTGGCGCGGGCTCTGCCTGGTTTGACGTTGTCGCTGAAGAGTTTGGCGGCAAGACTCTCTCTAGCAACCAAACCTTGCAAGTCATCTTAAGGCCGGGCTGCTACCTGACCCACGACGTCGGCGTCTATCTGAATGCAGAAAAACGCATACAAGCCAGCAACCCTGTTGCACGCGAAATGGGTCGCAGTTTATTGCCTGCTCTTCAATTATGGGCCTACGTTCAAGCTGTACCTGAGTCAAACCGCGCGATTGTCGCACTAGGTAAGCGCGACGCAGCGTTTGACGCTGGGATGCCGATCACTTCATTGCACTATCGCCCGGGGGCAAGCCTCGTGCCACAGCCTGCACCCCACGACTGGAAGATTACCGCCATGATGGATCAGCATGCGTTTATGAGTATCCCGACCGGCGCAGACATCGAAGTCGGCGACATGCTTGCTTTTGACATTTCACATCCCTGCCTCACCTTTGATAAGTGGCGGCAAGTGCTACTGGTCGACGAGACGTATCAAGTGACTGGCGCGGTTCAAACTCTTTTTTGACATCCTCCCCGCCCTCGTCCTCACGGATGCCGCCGACGCGGGAAGAACCGGGACTCTTACGGCGTAAACCCTAGGATGAGGTCGATCGGAAAATTGAAGTTGATTGCATTATCTCCCGGCAAACAACCTGACTGATCTCGATCACAGCGCTTATTGTCGTGCGCTGCGCCCTAGCACCGGCGGCTTGACATCAAAGGTCGCACGCCAAGGATTAATGTCTAATCCACCGCGACGGGTATAGCGCGCATACACAGAGAGAGAGGTGGGCGCGCACTGCTTGAGGATATCAACAAATATTTTTTCAACGCAATGCTCATGAAAACCGTTGTGCATTCTGTATGAAACGATATATTTCAAGAGGCTCGCATGATCGATCGCTGGACCCGTGTATTGAATTTGTATACAGGCCCAATCGGGCTGATCGGTGACTGGGCAGTTGGATTTGAGCAATCTTGAAAAAACGGTTTCAGAGATACTCGTACGCGCTGAATTTGATTGGCCACTTTTAGCTACAACGTCTAAGACGTTCCCTGCCGCGTTAGTGCCTGCCAGCTCTATCGATCGCACTATGGCGCTCACCTGTACTGTGTCGAAAGCGCCTGCGCCCTCCGCAGCACCTGCGGCATTCAACACCTCGTCTTTCAACTTTAAGATTGCGGCGTCAGGCTGATAGCAATCAATCTCAACATCCAATTTATCTAGATCAACGCCAACAAACTCGGCGATTGTTTCATTTGCAAATTGATCAGGCCCAACAAGTTCAAGCTCAAGCTCGGCGCCGCTTGCCCGTGCAAGATCTTTTCGCAAGAGATCAAACACGTGATGCACCGTTTCAAAGCGTGTTTGATTAAAACTATTCAAATAAAGTTTTAAGGATTTTGATTCAATAATATTGGGGCTGGTGCACGGCACCTTTAGACGCAGCAGCGCGACCTTAGGTAGGCCTTTTGCATTCAGCCAAGAGAGTTCGTAGGCGTTCCAGAGATCGAAACCTTGAAACGGCAAAACGCTCGGCAAGGTGGTGCTTGAAGCAGGCAAACTTGTCAGACCAAGGGTGAGGCGTGCATCCAACCGAGGCATCGGGAAAAGTAACGACGCGTCGTAGCCCTTGGGATAAGAAACGTCTTTTCCAAGAGGTACGGCCTGAGGGATGTTGGGTGAACCATGGCTCACTAAGGATTACTCCACTGTTACACCGAACGTTTTAACCACGTCGGCAAATCGTCTGTTTTGTTGCTTGACAGCGTCTGTTTTGTTGCTTGACAGATTGTACATACTGCTTGGATGTGGCCTCCAACACCCGAGCAGTGTCTTGCAAGCTAGACAACGTCAATTCGTTTTGATGTTCAACTCTTTAATCACAGGGCTCCAGCGATTCACTTCGCTTTGAATGAACTTTTCAAGAAACTCTGGGGTTGAGCTAACGAGTTCAATTGACGCGAGGCGATCGCCGAACTCTGGGTTTGCCATTATCTGCTTAACCTCGGCGTTGAGCCGATCAACGTGCTCGCACCAGGGCGATTTTCAACCACGACTGGTTGACCCCACTTTGCTTGCAACTTCTGAGCGATCACCCGCCCAAGTGTATCGGTCGAGCCTCTGGGCGGAAACGGCACAACAATCTTGATTGCTTTTTCGGGATACTTGTCGGCAACACTTTGCGCCGCCACGTTCCCGCCACCAAAAATTGTGGTCAGCGTAATCACAACCGCGATGCCATGGCGTAACTGGCTAATACGTTTGCTATTCATTAGCCATCTCTCAGAGATTGTTTGTTGTTTGTCAGGCAACGACCGCGCAATCAGCACCTCACGCAATCAGAGACTCCAGCCCGTCAGGAGAGAAAATCATCTGACCCATCTTAACTGCGTCCAAGCCATACCAATGCCGTCTTGCAAGACCTGCCAAGTCATTTTTAGACCACCAGACTAATTTTTTTGTCTGGTTTTGAAAAACTGGCACACTAATTGCATACAAACTTGTATACAAGATAGGATGCCCAACAATGAATTTTCGCTTTTCGATTCACCAACCCGTCAGCCCAGATGCTTTGAGCGCAGCGCACGGCTTGCCCGCTCACGCTTGGATCAGTCAGCCTGAGAACCCTATTTCATCGGGTCTCCACGGCGCTCTGTCTGGGTTGCGCTTTGCCGTCAAAGACAATATCGACGTGGCCGAATTGCCCACAACAGCCGCCTGCCCTGACTTCTCTCGTATGGCCACTCAAAACGCCGAAGTAGTGCATCGATTGCTCGAAAAGGGGGCATCCTTAGTAGGAAAGACTAACTTAGATCAGTTCGCTTGCGGTTTAAATGGAACTCGGTCAGCGTACGGAGCCGTTCCGAACGCCTTTCATCCGAGCTTAGTCAGTGGCGGCTCAAGCGCAGGCTCCGCCTACGTTGTTGCAACGGGCCAGGTTGATTTTGCGCTTGGTACCGATACGGCAGGGTCTGGTCGCGTACCAGCAGGGCTGAACAATATCGTCGGACTCAAGCCGAGCCGTGGTCTGTTAAGCACTCGGGGGGTATTGCCCGCAGCCCAAAGTGTCGATTGTGTGTCTATCTTCGCCCGAACAGTAGAAATGGCCTGGCAAGTGTTGCTAGCCGCTACGCAATACGACGCTCAAGATCCGTACTCAAGGCGCCTGACACTCAACCCAGTGCCCTTGGGTGCCTCATTTCGCTTTGGCGTGCCAAAGCAACTGGAATGGTTCGGAGACCAGCGAGCTGAAAAAGAATTTAGCCTCGCGATCGATCGCCTCATTGCGCTTGGTGGGGTACGTATCGAGGTAGATTACACGCCCTTGGCACAAATCGCTGAGCTGCTCTATGGCAGCGCATTAGTCGCTGAGCGCTATCAAGCCATACGCGCGTTTTTCGATCAACACGAGCAAAGCGTAATCGAACCTGTGCGTAGCATTATTGCTGCCGGCAAAGGTTACAGCGCAGCCGACGTATTTGAAGCCCAAACTGAACTACGGCGACTGTCGCAACAGTTAGATGGCCTTTGGGATGCCGTCGATATTCTATTCGTCCCGACGGCCCCGACACACTACTCAATTCAAGACATGCAGACGCGCCCGATCGAATTGAATCGTAACCTTGGCTACTACACAAACTTCGTCAACTTGTTGGACTACGCGGCACTCTCAGTTCCTAGCAGTATTCGTGAAGATGGCTTGCCCTTTGGAGTGACGTTCATTGGTCCTTGCGCTAGTGATTGGGTCCTTGCTGAACTTGGTGCTCGCTATCAAGATGCATGCGCCCTGCCGCTTGGTGTGACCGCAGAATTCTTACAGAGCAAACAGAGCATCGCGCCCTGGACGCTACCAAATGTGGCGACCGTCTGTGTGGCGGTTGTTGGCGCACACTTAAGCGGTATGCCGCTCAATGACCAGTTAACCGAACGTGGAGCGCGTCTGATTTCACGCACCCACACGGCCTCGCATTACAAGCTATACGCACTCAAGAATACGACGCCGCCCAAACCAGGCTTGCTACGCATGGCAGAGCATGCAGGGCATGCCATTGAAGTCGAGGTTTGGGAGATGCCTCTGCAGCATTACGGCTCGTTTGTCTCACTGATTGCGAGCCCCCTAGGCATCGGCACACTAGTGCTCTGCGATGGCAGTTCAGTGCAAGGATTTATCTGTGAACCTCAAGCGCTTGTTGATGCTTTAGAGATCAGTCATTTTGGCGGTTGGCGTGCCTATCTCCAATCGCTTGTTCGCGGCGAGTCAACC
>CAMCII010000110.1 GCA_945874505.1 Bordetella parapertussis
CGCGAGGCGGTTTTATATCTTGATGGACCCTGCTTAGTCTTGGCAGGTGCCGGCTCAGGTAAAACGCGGGTGATTACGCAAAAGATCGCATACTTGCTGCGCGACTGCGACTATAAGGCCCGTAACGTGGTGGCGTTGACCTTCACGAATAAAGCCGCCCGCGAGATGGATGATCGCGTGAAGCGCTTGGTCGATCCGGCTCTAGCCAAAGGGCTCACCATCAGTACCTTCCACTCGCTTGGTGTTCGCATCCTGCGCGAAGAGGCGCAGCATGCGGGCCTTAAGCCGCAGTTTTCGATTTTTGACTCTGATGACGCGATGGCGATCGTACAAGATTTATTGGCGACGACCGATCGCGCACGCCTGCGCGCTGTGCAGCAAACGATTTCGCTTTGGAAAAATGGCTTGATTGACCCCGACGCAGCGGCTGCCCTGGCTGCGAGCGCCAGCCAAGTCGAGGCAGCACGCGTGTATCGTAGCTATAACGCGACGCTCGCTGCTTATCAGGCTGTGGACTTCGATGATTTGATCGCGTTACCCGCGCAAATTTTTGAGCGAGAGGTTGAGGTGCGGGAGAAATGGCAAAAACGCGTACGCTATTTATTGGTCGATGAATATCAAGATACGAACGTCTGTCAGTATCGCTTGGTGCAGTGGTTAACGGGTCCCCGTGCCATGTTTACCGCTGTGGGTGACGACGATCAGGCTATTTATGCGTGGCGTGGCGCAACCATTGAAAACCTTGCGAAGCTCACCACTGATTACCCCCAGATTCGCTTGGTCAAACTCGAGCAGAACTATCGCTCAAGCCAAAGTATTTTGGCTGCTGCAAATCACGTGATTGCAAAGAATCCAAAATTATTTGAAAAAAAATTATGGTCAGAGCATGGCACAGGCGATGCGATTAGTGTGACGGCCATGCCAAACGATGAGGCTGAAGCTGAAAACGTCGCGATAAAAATTTCGGCAGCTCGCTTCGAAAAACAGGCCTCTTGGAAAGATTTTGCGATTTTGTATCGCGGTAACCATCAGGCAAGAATTGTCGAACAAGCGATGCGCAATTTGCATATTCCGTACTCAATTTCGGGCGGGCAAAGTTTTTTTGATAAGGCTGAAGTGCGAGATATTCTGGCTTACTTGCGCTTGATTGCCAACGAAGAGGATGATCCCGCCTTTATTCGCGCAGCCACGACGCCAAAGCGAGGTATCGGTCAGGTCACGCTGCAAACGCTCGGTCAATATGCCGGTGAGCGAAAAATCTCATTGTTTGAAGCGGTCTTTGAGATGGGGCTTGAGTCACGCTTGAATACACGTCAGCTTGAGCCGCTGCGTCATTTCGGCGACTTTATTGTCAGGATTCAAATGCGGGCTGGGCATAAAGCTGCTGGCCAACCGGTGAAGGCCGCTGAACCTGCAGGTGTGATTCTTGATGATTTGCTGAGCACCATTCAGTATGAGCGCTATTTGTATGACATGCTAGATGAAAAGCCTGCACAAAATCGTTGGCAAAACGTTTTAGAGTTGGTGGGGTGGCTTAAGCGTAAAGCCGAAGCTGATAGCATGGGCCTACTTGATCTGGTTCAGCACGTTGCTTTGGTGACGATGCTTGAACGCAGCGAAGAGCAAGAGCAAGACGCAGTGAAGCTATCGACCTTACATGCTTCAAAAGGGCTTGAATACCCGCATGTGTATTTACTGGGCGTTGAAGAGGGGCTTTTGCCGCACCTGGGTCGTGATGACGAGGATGTTGATCCCGCTAAGGTTGCTGATGCTCTAGTGTCAAGGATACAAGAAGAGCGCCGGCTGATGTACGTCGGCATCACTCGCGCGCAGCGAAGTTTGCATTTGAGTTGGTGTCAGAAGCGTCGTCGAGCGCGCGAAGATCTGGTGCGCGAGCCGTCACGATTTATCGAAGAAATGGGTTTGTCGGTGGCGCTTGATCAAAAGCCCATCGAAACCATGAGCCCCAAGAGCCGCCTTGATGCGCTGAAGGCAATGTTAAACAAGAGAGTTTAATGCAGCAATTACCATAACATTATTTTGCGGGGGGCACGGGTGCGACGGGTTCAGGAAAATTTGAACCAGCAGCATTAGTCATGTACACCACAGCGCGGGTAATCTCAAAATCATCAAGCGATGGATTGCCGCCCTTTGCGGGCATGGCATTTTTGCCTTTAACGACACTGAGTACCATCGCGTCTAAGCCCGTTTTGATTGAGGCCGCCCAGGCCGCCGTGTCGCCAAATTTGTGGGCGCCGGCAACACCAGCCGTATGACAGCCTGCGCATACGGCTTTATATACCTGTTCGCCAGATTTGAAGACTTTAGGGCCGCTAGCATCGACGACTTCAAGCTTTGCAACGGGTGCAATCCGCTTGGCCGTTGCTTCGGGGCCTAACGCATCTGAACCGGCCACAGGTGCATTGCCTGCGGCAACCAGATTGACCAGCAATATGATGATGATGATTGGAACCACCAAGGCGAGCACAATTATCGTGATCAATTGCTTAGGCGTTTTGATGGGTGAACTATGTTCTTCGTGTTGTTGCGTGTCGCTCATGACCAAGTCCTGCATGTCTTCGCCGAGTTGACCAGCGCCTCAGTATCGGTAACTGAAACGTTGTCCAACCAGGCGTCTGGATTAAAGTGGTGTGACTGCTTTCGTATAAACCCTCGGATTATAGCGGGATCGGCTTCACTCGGGGTATTGGTGGGCGATGTTCTTGGCTACCGCTATAATCTCGCCTCTTGCGCCCGTAGTTCAATGGATAGAATAAGAGTTTCCGAAACTCTCGATACAGGTTCGATTCCTGTCGGGCGCACCAAGTATTGATTTCAAAAATAGATGCCCTCGCCGGATTAAGTCAGGCCAGGATGTTTCAGTGCTCTGTGAAACCGAGCAACATACTCATCAAAATCTTCGGTGTCTCCGGCCTCGAGGGCAACTTGGTCAAGCAGGGATTGCTGAGCCTGCTTAGCTGCCAAGGCGCTCTCGGTCGGGCTCAGTCCTGTTTTGCGCAATCTTTGAGCGTGTACGCTGCTCTGCTCAAGCGCATAATCTTGATAGGACACGCCTGACGTCTTTAAATGCGCTAGGACACGAGCCGACGGGGTCGCCTCGATGTCGAGAATTTTTTCGCGCTGTGCAGAAACCGATTGGGTGTAGCGGGTGTCCCCCAAGGCACCATCAAGGGTCTCGGCACAAAGGCTAATCTGCTCAAGTAATTGCTCAGCCCAGTTTGCCAGCGATAGGTCTTTGCCTTGGTGTTTGAGTTGCAAGCCAGGTAGGCGCCCCTGCTTGACCACGCTGGCGAAGTTACTGGCGCTTTCGTGGCACCAACCGCTGTCGGCAAAGGGTGGGCTTTCTTGGATCGCACAAAATAGCAGAAAAGCGTCAACAAATCTTGCCGTTTGCCCAGCAATACCCAGGGGCTCTGTTGGGTCGATGTCTAGGCAGCGCACCTCGACGTACTGGATGCCACGCTCGGCAAGCGCCGTAATGGGTCGTTCGCAGGGGCCGGTTGTGCGCTTGGGCCTGATGCTTGAATAAAACTCATTTTCGATTTGCAAAACATTGGTATTGAGCTGAATCCATTGACCGTCGCGGTGGGTACCAATTTTTTGATAATCGGGCCATGGGGTTGTGACGGCGTCGTAGAGCCGTTCTAAGAACGTTGGGAGATCGTTGTAGCAAAGCTTTAAGCTGGCCTGGGCCTTGTTTTGGTAACCTAGATCGCTCATGCGTAAGCTGGTTGCATAGGGAAGATAAAGGGTGTGATCCCCGAGTGACGCTAAGCCAGCGGTCTGCCCTCGCAAAAAGTCGCGAGACACGGCGGGTGACGCTCCAAACAAGTACATGAGTAACCAGCTGTAGCGGGTGAAATTACGGATCAGCGAGATATAACCAGTAGAGCGCCTATCTTTGGCGTCGGTTTGAGGCAGATCGAGCGCGCTCCAAAACGACTCATCAAAAGAAAAGTTGTAATGCACTCCGGCGATACATTGCATGGTTTTGCCATAGCGCTGTGCTAGCCCTCGGCGATAAACGTGCTTGATCATTCCGGTATTCGAGGTGCCGTACCAGGCGATCGGTATGTCAGCTTCAGCTGGCAAGTGCGCCGGCATTGAGTGATTCCAGAGCAGTTCGTCATGCAGGTTGGTGGCAACTACGCGATGCACCTGATCGAGTTCGCTCATTAAAGCGTCGACATTTTTGTGGGTGCCGGTAATGAGCTCAAGCAACGCTTCTGAGTAGTCAGTGGTAATGCTTGGGTGTGTGAGCGCCGAGCCAAGCACCGTTGGGTGCGGCTTGCTGGAAAGCAGCCCCTGTTGGTCAACCCGCAAGCCTTCTTTCTCGATCCCACGCAGCGACTGACCCAAAATTGTTGGGTTGGCTTGTAGATGGGCCAAATGTTTGTACAGGGTTGAGGTCACGGGCGATCCTAATACGAAGCAAAAGCTGATTTTAAGGGAATTGCGAGGTGATCATTTTCTGGGCAGCTAGACGTCCCCTTCAACCCGAGAGACGAGGTTTGACGCGCCTGTCGATCAGGAACATTATGACGGTTGAAGGTTGCAATCTGAAATAAAACAACGGTCTTGATACATGATGGTCAAAGTTAAATTTTTATTAGTATTGTTCTGCCTACTTTGGCTGGCAGGCTGTACCCCTGAGTACAACTGGCGTGAGCTCACCGTCGCAGACGAGCGTGCGATGGTGATGTTTCCGTCGCGGGTAAAAACCGAGCAGCGCACGATTCGAGTCGATGATATCGAGCTAGTTTTTTCTCTGACCTCTGCCGCGGTCGATCAGTCTGTATTTTCGGTCGGCTATGCACCCTTAAACCCGACGCTTGACTCTGCCCAAACTGAACGACTGGTGCAGGCATTTGCGATGGCGCTAGCCACCCGCGTCGGGCAGCCACTTGCTCCGCAGGCGTCAAACGGCGAGGTGTTTGAGCTTGAATCCATGGTGGCAGGTCAACCCTCGCGCTTGCTGGGCCGAGTCTTAATACACCGAGGCATGTTGATTCAGGCGGTCGTGTCGGGCCCAAAAAAGTCATTATCAAAAGAGAACGCGACTGAGTTTATGCGCTCGTTGGTTCTGCGATAGCCGCAAGAGTTGCGGGTGGGTCGTTAGCGGCAGCCGCAGGCCGAGCAGATGAGCCCTGCAACAGATTTTGCCGCAGCGCTAGCGCGACCGCAGCTTGCCGGCCGTAAACATTGAGTTTTCGGCAAGCGTTTAATAAGTGAAAATTGATTGTTCGTTCGCTTACACCCAAAATGATGGCGGTCTCCCAGCTAGTTTTGCCAAATGACACCCATTCGAGGCATTCGAGTTCTCTTTCGGAGAGCTTTGGTAGGGTCATGAGGTGTCTGGCTCCTGCAGCTGCTAATTTCAAGTGCACAGTGTGCCTTGAACCCAAGAGTCTGGACACTCGCAAAACCCCTGTAAAACGATAAAAATTTGTAGCTGATTGTAAAAAATTGGGACTGAACTGATTCGAATTGTTAGCAATGTATCTGTACGTACGCGGTTAGCGCCTCGCAATGCTAAACTTTGTCCGAGTTGGCGCCGATTTGCTCGATCCGCTTGCGGGCGCCTCATAAATCCCGCTAAAGAAGGTCCGTATGACCAAACAGTTCGTTTCACAAGACGCGCATGCTTCCCAGACCCCCACCGTCACTGAGATGGGTTCAGTGGGCGTTGTTCATACGCAGTTTTTGCAATTTCACGAGCCCCTGCCTTTGAGCAGTGGGCAAACGATTCACGCTTACGAATTGGCGATTGAAACCTACGGTACGCTCAACGCCGAGGCTAGTAACGCGGTGTTGGTGTGTCACGCGTTGAACGCTTCGCACCATGTTGCAGGTCGTGCCGCCGACAACCTTGAAGATATCGGCTGGTGGGATAATTTGGTGGGCCCTGGCAAACCTGTCGATACCAATGTATTTTTTGTGATTGGCATCAATAATCTTGGTTCGTGTTTTGGTTCGACAGGCCCTGCTTCGATTCGACCCGAGACAGGCAAGCCTTGGGGTGCTGCGTTTCCGGTGTTGACCGTCGAGGACTGGGTGCGAGCACAGGCTCGCGTGGCCGACAAACTCGGTATTCAACGGTTTGCAGCAGTCATGGGGGGCTCGCTTGGTGGTATGCAGGCACTCAGTTGGGCGATCACGCTGCCCGAGCGGGTTGCGCACTGTGTGGTGGTTGCGTCGACACCTAGGTTATCGGCACAAAATATTGCGTTTAACGAAGTGGCACGGCGTGCGATTATTACTGACCCCGAGTTTCATGGGGGGGACTATTACGCGCACAAGACGGTCCCTCGACATGGTCTGTCGGTGGCCCGTATGGTCGGACACATCACCTATCTGTCAGACGATGACATGGCTGAAAAATTTGGGCGAACCCAACGCGAGCCTGCTGCAGGTGGGGCGTTTCATTATGGGTATGGTGTTGAATTTGAGGTCGAGTCTTATTTGCGCTATCAGGGCGAAAAATTTTCGCGCTATTTTGACGCCAATACTTATTTGTTAATCACTCGCGCGCTTGATTATTTTGATCCTGCGCGTGCGACCAACGGCGATTTAGCCAAAGCGCTGGCGCCAGCGACTGCAGATTTCTTATTAATATCGTTTACGACGGATTGGCGCTTTGCACCCGCCCGCTCGCGAGAAATCGTACAGGCGCTGCTAAAAAATGAGCAGGCTGCAACCTACGCTGAAATCGATGCGCCGCATGGCCACGATGCTTTTTTGCTGGCGGATATCCGTTATCATGGGCTGATGCGAGCCTACTTTTTAAGGATCGCTGCGACACTGATCGAGGTTACCACTGAGCCTGAGGCGCAGCCATGACTGACAAGACACACACGATAAGCCAGCCATCACTAGGTCTTCAGACGCCGGCGACACGTCAGTCAGCACCAACGCATTTAACCCAATTGGCCATGCAGAGGGCAATGCATCAAGGGGCAGATTTGCGTGGTGATCTTGCCCGTATCGCGCAGTGGGTACGGCCTCAGACACGCGTACTTGATTTGGGCTGCGGTGATGGAACTTTGCTTGCCCACCTCAAGCGCAGTAAAGGCGTTCAGGGGATTGGAGTTGAAATTAGCGACGAACGTGTATTGAGCTGCGTGCAAAGGGGTGTGCATGTTATTCAGCAGAACCTCGAAGATGGTCTAGCCATGTTTGACGATCAGCAGTTCGATACGGTGGTGCTGTCGCAAACCCTACAATCGATGCACAACACTGAACATATTCTCAGAGAAATGACGCGCGTCGCGCGCGAGGCGATTGTATCTTTTCCCAATTTTGGTTATTGGCCGCACGGTTGGTCGATTCTTTTAGGGCGGATGCCGGTGACGGGGCAAATGCCTTACGACTGGCACGACACGCCTAATATTCACTTGTGTACGTTGAAGGATTTTGAACGTCTTTCGCTGAAATTGGGTTTCAGTATTCTTGAGCGCGCAACATTTAATGACGAGCGCGAGGTAAAGTTTTTGGCGGGTTGGCGTAGTACTCTCGCGGCCTATCGGTTTACTGCAGACCGCCACACGCTTTCACGACCCAACGCATGACGCCGCCAACTTCGCCAGCAATTGTCCCGATCGCGGCCTCAAAGCTGTATACGAGCCGGCGCGTTGCACCATTGTTGGCACTTGGTTTTGCCAGTGGATTACCTTTAGCGTTAACCGGCGGCACCTTGCAGGCCTGGGCCACGATTGAACAAGTCTCGCTTCAAGAGATTGGGTTCTTAACTTTAGTGGGCACAGCCTACACCTTAAAGTTTTTATGGGCACCCTTGGTAGACCGTTATGCACCGCCTTGGCTGGGGCGCAGACGAGGTTGGATGGTCTTGATGCAAGTGCTGTTGGCCTTGGGGATGTTGGGCATGGGGTGTCTTTCGCCAGGGCAAAGTTTGTTGCCACTGGCGTTGCTTGCGGTCTTTGTTGCATTTTGTTCTGCGACGCAAGACATTGCCTTTGATGCCTATCGTAGCGACGTGCTGCGCAAAGATGAGCGTGGTGCGGGGGCAGCGTTATCGGTCTTAGGTTACCGCTTGGCGATGTTAGTGTCGGGAGGGTTGGCGCTGATCATGGCAGATCAATGGTTAGGTTGGGGAGCCACCTACATGTTGATGGGGGCCTTGATGTTGTTGATGGCACTCGCAAGCTTTTGGGCTCCTGAACCTGAGGTGCCAGCGCAAATTCCGCGCTCATTACAACAAGCCGTGCTTGAACCTTTTCGGGAATTTTTCGGACGACCCGAGGCAGTTACCGTGTTGGTTCTGATTGTTTTGTATAAGTTGGGTGATGCTTTCGCGGGGGCCCTATCGACTACCTTTTTGATTCGCGCTGTTGGTTACACCGCGACCGAGGTGGGTACCGTCAATAAATTATTGGGTTTGGCGGCCACTATTGTAGGGGCCTTGGCGGGCGGTGCTTTGATGGCACGCCTTGGCTTGTATCGCTCGTTGATGTTCTTTGGCTTACTGCAGGCGGTTTCAAACTTGGGATTTTGGGTGATCTCGGTGGGCCCCCACAATGTGTGGCTCATGGCCGCTGGCGTTGGCATCGAAAACTTATGCGGTGGCATGGGCACTGCGGCCTTTGTGGCGCTCTTGATGGGACTGTGCAAGCAACAGTTTTCTGCCACGCAATTCGCTTTGCTCTCTGCATTGTCGGCAGTAGGTCGTACTTATCTTGCAGGCCCGTTGACGCCTCAGTTGGTGCAGGCCACCGGTTGGCCGACTTTCTTTTTGCTGACGGTTTTGATTGCTTTGCCCGGCCTGTGGCTATTGTATTGGCGCAGAAAAGATATTGACCGTATTGATGCGGCTGGCGTCTAAACAAGATCATTTCGCCAGGATAAGATAAGCCAAGTGATGTTGTTGGCGGCAGGCGATCAGCCCGCTCGCACACAAATGCCTGGTGCACGTGTCAAAAGTGTTCAGGCAAACTTGTCGGCGACGGTGAAGCTCTTACTCAGAGGGACGCAGTGCTGTAAGCGCTCCGTCACCTCAAAGCAAAGTCGTAATCAATCGTCAGTGGCGCATGATCCGAAAAGCGTTCATCTTTGTAAATGCTAGCGGCTTTTGCTTGTGCCGCTAAGCCAGGTGTGACCAACTGATAGTCAAGCCGCCACCCTACGTTCTTGGCCCATGCCTGTCCGCGATTGCTCCACCAAGTGTATTGCTCGTCCCGCTGATCGAGTTTTCTGAAAACGTCGACAAAGCCAATCTCGTCGATGACGCGCGTGACCCAAGCGCGTTCTTCGGGCGTAAAGCCCGAGTTTTTTTGATTCGATTTCCAATTTTTCAGGTCGATTTCTTTGTGTGCGATATTCCAGTCGGCGCAAATGACGTACTCGCGTTTGGTTTTTTTATGATCATCCATCAAGTTTTGCAGCCAGGGCTCAAACTGAGCGAGAAAGCGGAACTTGGCCTCTTGCCGTTCTGGCCCACTCGAGCCAGACGGCAAGTAGGCACTGATCACAGAAATATTCGACCATTCCGCCCGAATCACACGGCCCTCAAGGTCGAACTCTTCACAACCCATACCCTGAATCACACGTTTAGGTTCGTTTTTTAAGTAGAGACCGACGCCGCTATAGCCTTTTTTTTCGGCTGCATAAAAGTGACCGGTATAGTCATGAGGGTGTTGAAAATCTTCTTGAATGTCAGCGAGATGCGCTTTGAGTTCTTGTAGGCAGAGGATGTCGGCCTCATGCGTTTTTAACCAGTTCGCAAGGCCTTTGTTATAGGCCGAACGGATGCCATTGAGGTTCAGTGAGGTGATGCGCAGCAAGGTCGGGCTCCTAGTCAATGAGATAATGCAATCCATCGAAATACTTAAATCACGAGGCTTGCGATGTCGACGGGTTCAGAACGTAGTGCGTTTGTACAGTTTGCCTTAAACGAAGGCGTGCTGCGGTTTGGTAGTTTTGTCACAAAATCGGGGCGTACCAGCCCCTATTTTTTTAATGCAGGCCTGTTTAATTCAGGTGCCTCGGTAGGGCGGTTAGCTCAATTTTATGCTCAAGCCTTAGTCGA
>CAMCII010000111.1 GCA_945874505.1 Bordetella parapertussis
CGCCGCTGGTCGGCCAGCTAGCGCAGAGAATGGTCGCATCTTCTTTACCTCGACGCACGGCTCTAAGTGGACTTGTGCCTCTTGTCACGGTGAGTCGCCCACAAAGGTGTTTAAGCACGCAAGCACTGGCAAAGCGATTGATCCGTTGGCACCGGCTGCGAACCCTGACGCGTTCACTGACGCCGCACGTGTCGACAAGTGGTTTCGACGCAACTGTAAAGATGTACTGTCGCGCGAATGTACTGCGGCTGAAAAGTCTGATGTCGTTGCATTTTTGTTGGCGCTCAAGCCATGAAGCGGATATTGAACACTTTTAGCTCTGTGGGCAAACGGAGCATGCCAGCCATTCTAGGCCCAAGGCCTAGACACGGGACACACGGCACATTTGGCGCGTTTAGTCTGGTTTTGCTCGTGGCCTTGGGTTTTGGCGCAAGCACAGCCGTAGCGGGTGGATCGAAAGACTTTCAGCCCCTGGTCATGTCTGAAAAATATCGTAGCGAATGTGCTTCGTGCCATTTGGCCTACCCGCCAGCCTTGCTGCCTTTAGCCTCTTGGCGACGTTTGCTTGGAAGTTTAGACAAGCATTACGGCGTAGACGCCTCGCTTGAGCCTGCTGAGGTGCTAGAAATTTCTAAATGGCTAGAGCCCTTGGCGGGCACCTATAAAAAAGTGCGCGAAGAGCCGCAAGAGGATCGTATTACCAAGGCGGCCTGGTTTGTGCGCGAACACCGCAAGACCGAGGCTGAGGTTTGGTTGCGCCAAAGTATTAAGAGTGCTGCTAATTGTGCGGCGTGCCACACCACAGCAGAGCAGGGCAATTACAACGATGATTTTGTGAGGATACCGAAATGAACACAATGCTTAATCCGACGGCACTCAAGACGACTTCGTCGATTGCTACAAGGCGCGTCAATGATTTGGCGACACGTAGCTTTCACTGGCTCTTTGCCTTCTCTTTTTTAGGCGCTTATCTGACTGCAGACTTTGAACGCTTGCGTGGTGTGCACGTGAGCCTTGGCTACACGATGCTCGGGCTGTTAGCGTTTCGCATTGTCTGGGGGCTGGTTGGGCCAAAGCATGCGCGTTTCAAATTTCTGTTTGGAAAGCTATCGGGTTTACGCGCCTGGATGGTTGCCACGCGCAATGCGCCCAGCATTCAAGCAATTGGCTGGAAGCAAGCACAGAATTTGTTGATGGCGCTTGCCGTGCTGAGCCTGCTGGTACTCGTGTTGCCCTTGGTGGGATCGGGTTATTTGTTGAACAACGATCTTGGCGGCAAATTCATGGAAAGTACTCATGAGTTTTTTGGTGAACTGTATCTCTGGATCGTGTTGATTCACTTAGGTCTGATTGCATTCATTAGCCTTGTTCGACAGCGCAATATGGCCTCGCCCATGATCACTGGCCAGATTCCAGGCCCTGGCCCAGACCTTGTGTGTGCCGAGCAGCGTGTGTGGGCAGTTTTGCTTGTGCTTGGCTGCGCCAGTTGGTGGCTCTGGTCGCTTCTGTAAGGCGATGATGCGCTACTATTAACCATCATTTTGATAGCAGTTGTGAAGCTGATACTAGATGGCGGTGGCAGACTCAAGCCAGTCAAAATATAGCTCCATCGTCCCGTGCGGGCCAAACCAAAGGATCAACATGAACTTTTGTGCGAATTGCGGTACCAAGAAAAATATTGACGCTAAGTTTTGTCCAAACTGCGGTCAATCAGTGGGGTCTGAGCAGGCACAGCCTGCTACGCGAGTTGGTGCAGAGACGGTTAACTCGCAGCCGATAAACAATACGACCGCAAAGGCCCCGGCACAAACAGCGCTTAACATGAGTGCTGCCGTCAAAAAAGAGCTGATTCAACTTAGCAACGCTTACTTCAGCCTGTACGCCGTGAGCTTACTTCTCATGAAGCTTCAAGTTGAAGGTGGCTTTCAAAATACTCTGAGTGATCTGGGCGATGATCTCGGACTCGTACTTGCGTTTATGTTTGCTGTGATTGGTGCAGCGGTTGCCTTGCTTTATTTTACGGTGCGGGTACAGGGTATCAATCGCGGTAAGCCAGGCTGGGTGCTCGGCACACTAGTCGTGATCGGCGCCGCGACGCTATGGTCTTGGACCATCGCAAACTTTTCAAATTTTAATTGGGCAGACTGGCTGTCCGAAGCTATTGGGCTTGGGCAGCTGTATGTTTTATTTTCAATCTATCAATTGCTCAACGTGGCCAAATCTGCACGAGAGTAAATAGCGGTCAACAATACAAATATCCGCGATGGTAAGATGAAAATATGCCCCTTAACCTACCCGTTTTACTTCAAGCCGAAGGTCTCTCAAAACGGGTTTCGCCTGAGCGCTGGCTGTTTCGAAACCTGAATGTTTCTGTGGCATCTGGCGAACAGCTTGCGCTGAGAGGTGCTTCAGGGGTAGGCAAGTCGACACTGCTCAACCTGATGGCGGGGCTTGATCTGCCAGATGAGGGGCGTGTGCTCTTAAACGGTCAGAATCTGGCTGAGATGACCAAGGGTGAACAACTGGCGCTGCGGCGCGCGACCTTTGGTTTTGTGTTTCAGGCATTTCATTTAATGCCGCACCTCAATGCTTTACAAAACGTGATGGTGCCGTGTTTGTTGGCGGGCTTAGCCTTCGCGCAGGCGCAAGACCGGGCTGAGCGTTTACTCGAAGCACTCGAGCTCACGGGCGTCATGCAATCCTTTCCCTCGGTTTTATCCGGCGGCGAACAGCAGCGCGTGGCGTTGGCGCGAGCGCTCGTCCATCGCCCTGAAATTGTCTTGGCCGATGAACCCACCGGTAATCTTGACCCTGAAACGGCGCACAAAGCGCTGAGCCTTCTTTGTAGTACCTGTCGCGAGCAAGGTGCGGCGTTACTGATGGTGACGCATTCAGCTGAGTCTGCAGCCAGGCTTGATCGAACTTTTGTTTTAACCGGCTAATGCTGTTCTTTTGGCTCTTGACTTCTGCCTTTCGGGCGCAACCGGGTCGTTGGCTGATCGCTGGGCTCACCGTCGGGCTGGGTATTGGCTTAGCCGTCGCCATTCATACCGTCAATCGGTCTGCCTTAAGTGAATTTGGTCGTGCACTGGATACGGTGAATGGTCAGGCCTCGGCACAACTCGTCGCAACCTCAGGCGACTTCTCAGACGAGTTGTTAGACGCAGTGGTGTCTCGTCAAAAAGAATTAGGCATACGCGCAGTGAGTCCTGTACTTGAGCGCGCAACTCAACCCGTGCGGGTGCTTGGCCTCGATATTTTTCAAGCGGGCCGCGTGACCTCTGCTTTGCTTCCGTCAGTCTCTGACGATCGGCGTATGCAGGTGTTTTCTGAGAATGCGATTTTTCTGTCAGCAACGGCGCTAAAGGAGTTGGCGGTCGCTGTGAGCGACGACCTTATCCTTTCGTTTGGCGGTAAAACGCAAACGTTTAAGGTCGCGGGTCTTGTACCAGGTGTCGCAGGCCAGAGTTTGGCGGTGATGGATTTGGGTGTCGCGCAGTGGCGTCTGGGCGGGCTTGGCCTGCTCAGTCGGTTGGATATTCAACTGGTTGATGGTGGCAGCGCAAAAGACTTGGCCGTGGCGCTTAAAAATTTAAACTTGGGTCTCACTCTTGTGACAGCGGAGGACCGTGATCGCAGGATGTCTAATTTATCGCGCGCCTACCGTGTGAATTTGAGTGTACTCGCCTTGGTCGCGTTATTTACTGGTGCGTTTCTGGTGTTTACGACGATTAGTTTTTCTGTATTGCGCCAGCAGTCTGAGCTCGCGCTCTTAAGCGTTCTGGGTGCCGCTCGCACGTGGTTGTTTGGTTTAGTCTTGACGCAGGCCTTGTTAGTGGCTGCGCTCGGTGGCTTGCTGGGCATTGGTTTGGGCTTGGGCATTGCCTGGGTCTTGCTGCGTGTGATGGGAGGGGATCTTGGAGCAGGCTATTTTTCAACCACTGTACCGCCTCTGGATATTGATGTTTGGGTGCTGCTAGGATTTTGGTTGCTGTCGTTGGCTGTTGGCGCGATCGCAGGATATTTTCCTGCGCGAGCGGCCACCGCAGGTTCGCCCGTGTCTCAGCTGCGTGCGGGCGCAACAGAGCGTACGCTCAAGCCCGTTTTGAACGCTCGAATCGCTGCTGTGCTTGCGTTAACCAGTATCGTATTGACGCTGATGCCACCCATTGATGGTTTGCCTCTTGCGGCGTATCTGTCGATTGCCTTTTTATTATTTGCGGGGATCGCGTTGATGCCTTCGCTTGTGAAGCAGTTCTTTACGTGGATGGCTCGGCGCATACCGAGCGCAGGCGCATGCGCGATGTCGCCGTCACTCACCCTAGCCGTGTGGCGGCTTGCGCAAGCCCCCGCGAGCGCGGCGGGGCTGATTGCCGGCGTGGTGGCTGCACTGGCCTTAACGGTTGCGATGGTGGTGATGGTGGCTAGTTTTCGGGATTCAGTTACGCAGTGGCTAGATAAAGTTTTACCGGCAGATTTGTATGCGAGTTTGACGCGCTCTGATTTAAATGAGCCCCACAGACTTGCAGCCATCTCCGGAATTGCGCGCGTGGAATTGACTTTGCAACAGAAGATTCTGTTTCGCCCTGAGCAACCCGAGGTCATGCTGATTGCTCGGCCTGTTCCGTCTGGTCGCGCCGCGCAAGTGCTGCCTGTAACGGGTGATTTATCTATTCAGCCGAAGGGGATCACGAATCCCTTACCAGAGGTCTTTGTGTCAGAGGCGATGCTGGATTTATATAATTGGAAACCTGGCGAGATTCATACCTTGCCGCTGAAGGCTAGTTCGGGTGAATACCTCTCGGTGTGGGTGGCAGGCGTGTTTCGCGATTATGGTCGTCAACATGGTTCGATCGTCATGGATATTTCTGTGTATCAGGCGTTGACGCAGGATAGACGCCGCACAGACATCGCTCTGTGGCTGACGCCTGATGCAAGCCCAGCTGAGGTGCTAGAGCGCTTACGCACACAGTTTCCGACATTGAAGGCACTTGAGTTTCGAAGCTCTTCTGACCTGCGCGCCTTATCGCTGACAATTTTTGATCGGAGTTTTGCGATGACCTACGCGCTCGAGGTGGCAGCCTTGTTGGTTGCGCTTTTTACGGTTGCCGCGGGGTTTGCCGGACAGGCGCTCTTGCGGCAAAAAGAGTTTGCGCTCGTGCAGCAACTGGGTCAATCGTCATCACAGCTTACAAAATGGATTAGTGTTGAGTCAGGCCTATTGCTCGCGCTCGCTTCCTGTTGGGGTACAGTGCTTGGCTTGTTGATGAGCCAGATACTCATCCACCGCGTCAACCCTCAATCTTTTCACTGGACCATGGAGACAAGCCTGCCTACAGTCGCAATCGTTGTGCTCACACTTGTGACTGTATTATTGGGGATACTGGTGGCGGTTTGGGCCGCAAAAAGAAACTTGAACGCAGAGCGACTGGCTTTGTCTTTGCGCGAGGACTGGTGATGCAACGTTCAGCAAAAACACCCGTACGATTGACGACAATAGCCTCAGCAAAAACACCCGCACAAAGTACCTTGCGCAGAATGTGGCTTAAGCGTTGTCTGTTGTTAGCTTCAGTGCCCTCTTTGCAATCGTGGTCTGCTGAGGCTCTCTCTGGCCTAACGACGACTTCTGCGTTACCCACAGGGTCGCCGTCTCCCGCCGGTGCTGCTTCAACAGCGTACCCAGAATCAGTCGCTCATGCTGACAGGGTTGCGGGCGCTGCATACCCAGAAGTGTTCCCAAGAAAATTAGTTTTTCCGCGGGATTTTGGCGCACACCCAGACTATCGTACTGAGTGGTGGTACATGACGGGATGGCTGGGTGAGGGTGCAGATAAGCTGGGCTTTCAAGTGACATTTTTTAGAAGCCGGACGCTGCATCCTGAGAACAACCCAAGTCGGTTTGCACCGCGTCAGCTACTGTTTGCGCATGCCGCCTTAGCGTTGCCGAGCGAGGGCCAGTTGCTGCACGCTGAGGTGGCTGGTCGAGCAGGTCCTGCTGGCGCTTCCTTTGGTACAACAGATACCGCGTTCGCACTGTCTGGTTGGGGCTTACAACGCACGGCTGATGATCATTACAAGATTTTGATTCCGGCAGACCAATTTACGCTTGAGCTTGATGCGTTGACTTCGCTTGCTCCGGTCTTGCGAGGTGAAGACGGGTATTCTTTAAAAGCGCCAAGCTCACAATTTGCAAGTTACTACTATAGTCGCCCGCAGTTAAACGTCACAGCTCGTGTCACGTTAAAGAAATCTTCAGGTAGCCGTCGCAAAACGGACCTGTCGTTGAGCCTCTCAGGGTCTGCCTGGTTTGATCATGAGTGGTCTAGTAGTTTGCTGATGGCGGGTGCGGTCGGGTGGGACTGGATTGGTATCAATCTTTTAGATGGCAGTAGTTTGATGGCGTTTCGAATGCGCAACGCCGCAAAAGAAACTCTATTTAGTGTGTGGGACTGGCGCGACGCCAGAGGCCAGGTGATCGAGAGGCGGCAGGATATGAGCTGGCAAGCGCTCGGTCAATGGCGCTCACCCAGATCGCTTATCACTTATCCTGAGCGTTTGCAGTTGCTGGTGGCGGGGCGCACGCTGACTTTACAGCCGTTGATGCCCGACCAGGAAGTCAATGCGCAGGCCAGCACAGGCGGCTTTTATTACGAAGGCGCAGTCGAGCTCACAGAAAACGGTAAGTTGCTTGGCAGGGGTTACCTAGAGCTTACCGGGTACGGTGCACCGGTGGCGTTGTAGTGGTTCGCGTTGACGTCGTCCTACCAGTACACTCATTTCTTTCAGACTGATTCAATATGCCAACAAACCTCAGCAGTCTTATCGGCTGGTTGCGAGAATATCAGGTTCTTTCGCGATACCGAACGCAATGGTTTCTGGCAGCGCTATTTTTGGTCTTGGCAGCGGCTGCAACTCTGGCCGTGCCGCTTGCTTTTCGGGGGCTGGTAGATGCCGGTATCACCAGCGCGGCCAGTGACCTCAAATTCGTCTACTTGTTGGTATTAGCGATCCTCTTGGCTGTTGTGACGGCCAGCAGGTTTTATATGATGTCGTGGCTCGGTGAGCGTGTCGTGGCCGATATACGTCAACGTGTGTTTAAAAACGTTCTGCGCCAGAGCCCCGTTTATTTTGAAACCCTACAGACTGGTGAGGTGTTGTCGCGGCTCACCAGCGATACAACGGTGATTCAAACCTTGGTGGGTTCAAGTATCTCGATTGCACTGCGCAGCGCGCTGATGCTGGCCGGAGGTATGACGATGATGCTCGTGACAAGCGCTTGGCTCGCAAGTGTCATGATCGTGCTTTTGCTGTTGATTGTGCTTCCTCTTTGGGCGATGGGGCGACGCGTGCGCAAAATGTCGCGTGCCAGTCAGGATAAAGTCGCAGATACAAGCGCGATGGCCGGAGAGGTACTAAACGCGGTCACGACTGTTCAGGCTTTTGTACGTGAAGCGTATGAGCAAAAGCGCTTTGACGCAGCCGTAGAAGCGGCTTTTAGCGAAGCTAAAAAGCGTATTGCCGTACGTGCATTGCTGACGGTACTCACGATTACGATGGCCTTTGCTGTGATTGTGTTTGTGTTGTGGATGGGTGCTCGGCAAGTGACTGCGGGCGCAATGACAATTGGTGAACTTACACAGTTTGTTCTATATGCTGTGTTCATTGCCGGATCGATTGGTGCCTTATCTGAAACATTTGGAGATGTGCAGCGCGCCGCGGGGGCTATGGAGCGCTTGGTAGAGTTGATGCAAGAATCCCCCCTGTTAGCCAATGAAGCACAGCCTCACCAGCCGATTGCTTTGAACGCGAAAGAGGCGATCGTGTTGAAAGAGGTTACGTTTACTTATCCCTCGCGGCCCGAATTTTTGGCGATGCGTCAGGTGTCATTTGTCGTGCCTCAGGGGGCACGCTATGCGTTGGTTGGTACTTCAGGCGCAGGTAAAAGCACACTATTTTCGTTGTTGTTACGCTTTTATCAACCGCGCTCTGGTCAGATCGAAATTTTTGGTCGAGATACTAATGAGTGGCCGCTGGGCGACTTGCGCAACAGCATCGGTATCGTTTCGCAAGAGCCTGTAATTTTTGCAACCAGTGCGCTAGAAAATATCCGTTATGGCAGGCTCAATGCCAGTGACGACGAGGTGATTGCTGCCGCGCAAACTGCACACGCGCACGGGTTTATCTCAGCGTTACCCTCAGGCTACGATAGTTTTCTAGGAGAGCGTGGTGTGCGTTTATCGGGTGGTCAAAAACAACGAATTTCAATTGCACGCGCCATCTTGAAAAATCCACCCATTTTGCTGCTTGATGAGGCCACGAGTGCACTCGACGCAGAGTCTGAGCGCGAAGTGCAGCTGGCCTTGGATGCCGTGTTGCCAGGCAGAACCTCATTGACGATCGCCCACCGGCTTTCTACCGTCATGCAGGCCGATCGTATCATCGTACTTGAAGACGGTGCGGTGATTGAACAAGGTACGCATGCGAAATTGCTTAAGCAAGGCGGGCTGTATGCAAGGCTGGCTAAACTTCAATTTACCTAACCCTTGTATTCGCTGAGGGGGTAATTTTTAAGCTCAGTTGACTGGCATTAAAGCGCTTGTTTGCCGATGATTGCAAAACGGATTTTTGAACAAAAGAAGTCAATCAACGCCACGGTGACCAAAATCATCAGGATGACGCAGGATAGTTGCTGAAGTTCCATCGTCCGTATTTGTTCCGACAGGATGAGTCCTACTCCTCCTGCTCCGACAATACCAATAATTGAAGCGCTTCGGGTGTTCGACTCAAAGGCGTACAGCACTTGGCTTAACAGAATGGGCATGATTTGCGGCAAAACGCCGAAGCGCACAGAAGTGGCGTGTGTGCCCCCAGTCGACAAAACCCCTTCAACCGGCTTTTTGTCTGCTGCCTCAATGGCTTCCGAAAATAACTTACCAAAAATCCCAAGGTCAGACATAAACAGAGCTAATACCCCAGCGAAGGGACCCAGTCCAACGACATTGATCCAAATTAATGCCCAAATCAGGATGTCGATCCCTCGAAGCGTGTCAAAACTACGGCGCGCAAAAAAGTGTACAAATCGATTGATCGTAGTGTTGCGCGCGGCTAAGAAACCGAGCGGAAACGCGACCACTGCAGCGGAAAGTGTCCCTAGCAAAGCAATCGCCAAGGTTTCAGCAATTGCGTAAAGATAAGTATTGAACTGGTGCGCATCAGGCGGAAACATACGCATGACCATTGAGGCCAGTTCGCCGAGCCCAAAGAATATTTTCGAGGGTGACACGCCTAAAGTGAGAACCCCGTATAAAAACAGCAGCGCTGCTAGGGCAACACCGCTCAGTGCTTTCCAATATTTTTCATAAAACGGAGCAAACAGTGTGGGGTACCGACCAAGCAATACCATCTGGCGCTCGCGGCTGACGAAGCTCTCTTCTCGCGCTGAATGCAGTGAGCTCATTGCTTAGCTTCCTTGCCTATTAAGCGATAACGCACACGCTCGGTGATCGCATCGATCAACATGACTGTGACCACGATCATTACAAGCAGAGCGCTAATGTCTGAGTAGTAAAACTTGCGAATCACTTCAAGCAAAGTCTGACCAATACCCCCTGCGCCAACAAAGCCCAACACAGCTGCGCCGCGCACATTGATCTCAAAACGCAACAAGGCGTAGCTTGCAAAGTTAGACGCTACTTGAGGCAATACTCCAAAGCGCACTTTTTGCAACCACGTACCACCTGACGCCACAATGCCATCGACTGGCTTGAGGTCGATATTTTCAACCACTTCAGCAAATAATTTGCCCAGTGCCCCGCCAGTATGAATCGCAAGAGCCAACACACCAGGAAGCGGACCAAGACTAAACGCCACCACAAAAATTAACGCGAATACCATCTCAGGCACTGTTCTTGAAAACTCTAAAAACCGCCGAGACGCAACCACTAAAACGCTATTGTTCGTAATATTTTTGCTAGCAAAAAAACACAAGACTAGCGCAACAAGGGCGCCCAAAAGGGTACCGAC
>CAMCII010000112.1 GCA_945874505.1 Bordetella parapertussis
CATACCAACACCTAGACCTGTCATCAAAAAACATATTAGTAGTCCTTGCCATGGACAACAAAGACTTCGTTTGATCCTCAAGCGAAATCCCGCCGCGACGGCTGCAGCATCGTTCAGCCAGTCGATGTTCAAACCTACACGCCGTAAAAGATGCCGTGCCATCGTGCGCCTTTTGAGGCAAATTTCATACCAGTTTATGCTAAGCGTAAAGAATCATTGACGATTGTTAGCCCGTGCTGTCATGATCTTAATCATTGTCTTCAACTGGTCTTTTCACTTTTTACAAAACCACCATGCCCAACCCCTTCGCTCAGCCCGCCTACTCTGCACATTACCCACGCGACCTCGTTGGCTACGGTGTGCAACCGCCGCAAGCCAATTGGCCCGGCAAAGCCAAAATCGCCCTTCAGTTTGTGCTGAATTACGAAGAAGGTGCTGAAAACACCGTGCTCGACGGCGACCCGGGTTCAGAGCGGTTTCTGTCTGAAATCGTTGGTGCCGAAAGCTATCCCGCGCGACACATGAGTATGGAATCCATCTACGAATACGGTTCACGCGCGGGCGCCTGGCGCATCTTGCGCGAATTTGAACGTCGCAAGCTGCCGCTGACCGTCTTTGGTGTCACACTCGCGTTAAAACGTCACCCCGAACTGACGGCAGCACTGCTTGAACAAAAGCACGAAATCGCCTCGCATGGCCTGCGCTGGTTACATTACCAAGGCATGGATGAAGCGACCGAGCGCGAGCATATGCAAGCCGCCACCGTGATGCTTAAAGAGATCACAAAAGGCCAATGGCCACTGGGTTGGTACACCGGGCGCGACAGCCCAAACACGCGGCGCCTGGTCGCCGATCACGGTGGCTTTGAGTACGACAGCGACAACTACGGTGACGACTTACCGTTTTATACGCCAGTGACTAAAACGGATGGTTCAACCATTAATCAACTGGTTGTTCCGTATACGCTCGATTCAAACGACATGCGGTTCGCCACGCCACAAGGCTTTAATACTGCGCAGCATTTTTTTGAATACTTGCGCGATACCTTTGACGTGCTGTATGCCGAGGGCAGTGAGACCCCAAAAATGATGTCGGTCGGCATGCACTGCCGCATTCTAGGGCGCCCTGGTCGTTTCATTGCGCTACAGCGATTTTTGGATCACGTCGCCAAACATGATCGTGTCTGGATATGTCGTCGTATCGATATTGCGAGGCACTGGAAATCACAGCATCCTATTTAGAGCGGTAAAAAAAATAAAGTAGACTAAGCTCGCTGCTGCGTGCTGGCGCAGCTACGCTTACCTTAATTGGTTAAACAAAAAAAACTGGGCAACATCGCCCCGGAGACCCCTCATGCTGTTTTTAGTCATTAGCACCCCTCGCCCCGAAAAACCAACCTCAATGGCGAGCACGCGCCACAGCTACTGGGATTGGATGAACCCTTTGCTTGAGTCAGGCTTGGCCGTCTCGGTGCACGCACGAGTTGGCCGCGGCGCAGTGGCGCTGTTTGATGTGGATTCAACCGAAACCTTGCACCGCTTAATGAACGAATGGGGCGACATTGTGCCTGCACACATGGATGTCTATCCCTTGCTCGATCAAGACACGGCAAAAAAGTTTTTACAAACGCAAATGGCGTAACGACTTCTTTTTTGGGTTGCAGAGCCTCGCAGAGGAAACCATTCTGCTTCGCTTGGCAAGACTCAGTGAATAAGACTATCTTGCTTAGCAAGGCTTCAAAAAAATAATATTTTGTTGCACAACAAAGCTTTTGTCACATCACAAAGCCTACTTGAGACCATTATGAAAACACTTAAACTCGCTCTGTGTGCCGCCGCCTTTTGTTTCACAAACGCTGCCATCGCGCAGCAGACCAACACAACGACCTCGCAGGCCACGACCAGCAGCTATCCGAATAAGCCAGTCACAATAATCGTGGCGTTTCCGCCTGGTGGCGGCACTGACATCGTTGCTCGCCGAGTCGCGCAGGGCTTAACCGCCGCGTGGGGGCAATCTGTGATTGTCGAAAACAAAGGGGGCGCAGGCGGCACCATTGGTACAGCTTTAGCGGCACGCGCCGAACCCAACGGTTACACCATTATGCTCGCCACGCTAGGCAACATGGCGATTAATCCACATTTATACAAAATGGACATTGATCCTAGTAAAGATCTCGCCGCAATCACCAACGTCGTGGGTGTGACTTTTGTTTTAGTGGCACATCCCTCGATGCCAGCCAACAATGTTCAAGAGCTTCTTGCACTCGCTAAACAAAAACCGGGCAAGCTGAATTACTCGTCGTCAGGCATGGGTGGTGCCCCGCATTTGGCCATTGAACTGCTCGCCAACATGACCGGTACGCAATTCACTCACGTACCTTACAAAGGCAGCGGCCCGAGCTTTACCGATTTAGTCGGCGGGCAAGTCGATTTCACGATGGATAGCTTGGTGCAATCGTTGCCACATATTCAATCAGGCCGTTTAAAGGTTCTGGCGGTGTTGAGTGCTAAGCGCTCATCTGTCTTACCAAACGTGCCCACCGTTGCTGAGTCGGGTGTCGCGGGGTACGACTTCACCAATTGGTTTGGCTTTGTGGCCCCTGCTCAAACTCCAAAAGCTGTGATTGCCAAATTGCATACTGATATCGCCACCGTCTTGGCACAACCCGAAATGCGAGGGCAGCTTGAAAAAATGGGGGCTGAAGTTATTGCCAACACTCCAGAGCAATTTACAGCACAAATCGCCTCAGATACCAAAAAATGGGCGAAGATCGTGAAAGAACGAAACATAAAGGCAGATTAAGAAGTTTGGCGACCCGGTCTCATCGGATTCTTCGGTCGCTGTTTACCTTCAACACCGGGTTCTTCGGTGGCCGTTTGCCTTCAATTCGGTCGCTGTTTGCCTGCAATTTACCCAAAGCTTCAGTAACTCAATACAATTGACGCCTGTAGCCTCAACATTGCGATCGAATGAAAAATAGTAAAGCACTACCCGCCTTAGCGATAGGCGCAATCGGTGTCGTCTTTGGTGACATCGGCACAAGTCCGCTTTACGCACTCAAAGAAATTTTCAGTGGACACCATCCAATCCCGCCAACACCCGACAACATACTTGGCCTGCTCTCGATGGTGTTTTGGGCCATCATGGTGCTGGTGTCAATTAAGTATGTCGCAATTATTATGCGCGCAGATAACCGCGGTGAAGGCGGTTCGCTCGCTCTGTTAGCTCTGATTACTTCGCGCCAAAATCCTGCCTGGCTCTCTTGGTTTCTCACGATGCTGGGTATTTTTGCCGCCGCCTTGTTTTACGGTGACAGCATGATTACCCCGGCGATCTCGGTCTTATCCGCGGTCGAAGGGCTTGAGATCATCGCCCCTACCCTCAAAGATTTTGTGATCCCGGTCACGGTCATCGTACTAACCGGTCTGTTCATGATTCAAAAGCGCGGCACTGGCCTGGTGGGCATGTTCTTCGGGCCCGTCATGATTGTGTGGTTCACGGTGTTGGCGGGCCTGGGCATTAACCAAATCCTCATACACCCCGAAGTGTTGGTGGCTCTCAACCCTTATTACGCCCTCCAGTTCATTTACGAGTACCCCAAACTCGCGTTTTTTGCTCTGTCTGCGGTGGTGCTGGCCGTCACCGGTGGCGAAGCGCTTTATACCGATATGGGCCACTTTGGTCGCTCACCTATTCGTCTGGCCTGGTTCGGCTTTGTGATGCCAGCGTTGGTATTGAATTATTTTGGGCAAGGTGCTCTGCTGCTGCACAACCCCCAAGCCATCCGTAATCCGTTCTATATGCTGGCGCCTGAGTGGGCGCTGATCCCCATGGTGGCGCTCTCAACGGTCGCCACCGTGATTGCGTCTCAGGCCGTGATTTCGGGCGCATTTTCAGTCGCACGCCAAGCCGTACAAATGGGCTTGCTGCCGCGTATGGGAATCATCCATACCTCTGGCAAAGAAGAAGGCCAAATTTATGTGCCTTTCACCAACTGGACTCTCTATATTGCGGTTGTCGCACTCGTCATCGGCTTTAAATCCTCGTCTAATCTAGCAGCAGCCTATGGTGTTGCGGTCACGGGTACGATGCTGATCGACACCATACTCATCGCCTTCGTCATGCGTTTGTTATGGCGCTGGCATTGGTTGTTTGTCGTCTTGGTCGCAGGCTCTTTGCTTGTCATCGATTTGGCTTTCTTCGCGGCCAACGCCATCAAGATTCCTGAGGGCGGTTGGTTTCCGCTTGTCGTAGGTGTAGTGTCGTTTACCGTACTCACGACTTGGTTAAGAGGGCGAAAACTGGTGAACAAAGAAACGGCGTCAGGAAGTATGCCGCTTCACTCGTTCATTGAGTTTACCAATGACGTGCATCGCGTCAGCGGACCAGCTGTGTTTATGACTAGCTCACCCGATGGCGTGCCTTCAGCACTGCTACATAACCTCAAACACAACCAGATCTTGCACGAACGCGTAGTGTTAATGACCATCAAAACTGCAGATAAACCGTTCGTCAAAGTTTCAAAACAAGTAGAGACTCACGATTTAGGTAAAAACTTTAGTCGTGTCATTGTCACTTACGGTTTTATGCAAAATCCTGACGTGCCTCGGGCACTCAAATTGTGCGAAGCCCACGGCATGACGTTTGACATGATGTCTACCACCTTTTATTTAGCGCGCGAGACAGTTGTGCGTGCAAGAAAAAGTAGCTTTACGCCTTGGCGCGCACATATCTTTAGGCTAATGTCTAAAAACGCAACAAGCGCCACCGACTTTTTCAAGCTTCCTGCTAACCGTGTGGTCGAGTTAGGCACACAAATTGCGATTTAGCGAGCATCCCCCGTACACCTAAACAAAGGTTGAGTATCACCATGGCCGACTTAGAGTTTCGTAGCGACAATTGTGGGCGTGCAGCGCCCGAACTCATTCAGGCGCTTGTCTCGGCCAACGAAGGGTCTGTCTTGGGTTACGGTGGCGATGCACTTACCAAGCAACTGCAGACGCGCTTTAGTGGGTTGTTCGAACATCCGGTGCAGGTGTTTCCGGTACCCACTGGTACCGGTGCAAACGCCCTCGCCTTGGCCGCCGTCGGCAGCCCCTTTGGTGCGGTGTATTGCAGCCCCGAAGCTCATATCAATACCTCTGAATGTAACGCCACCAGTTTTTTTGGTAGTGGCTTGAAAGTCACGCCGGTACACGGCGTTGACGGCAAGATCGACCCCCTTGCGCTTGCTGCGGCAGTCAGCAATGCAGGCAAAGGGCAAGCACACAAAAACCAACCCGAGGCGGTCAACCTTGTGCAGGCAACCGATATGGGTGCCATCTATTCGGTCTCAGAAGTTGCCGCGTTAGGTCAGGTTGCCCGCGCACACGGCCTCACGATGCATATGGATGGCGCGCGGTTTGCCAATGCCGTCGCCACCCTTGGCTGCACCCCAGCCGAACTCACCTGGAAAGCTGGCGTCGACATTTTGTCGTTTGGCGTGACAAAAAATGGTGGCCTGCTGACCGATGCGATCGTGGTCTTCAACCCTGAGATCGCAAAAAAAATGGGTTTCCACTTACGCCGCGCAGGTATGATCTGGTCAAAGATGCGGTTCGCCTCAGCGCAAGTCATGGCCTATGTGCAAGATGATCTGTGGTTACGCTTAGCCCGGCAATCTAACGAAGCTGCCTTAGCGGTTGCGCAAGGTATCGCACACCTAGAAGGCGTTAAGCTCTTGGCACCCGTGCAGGCCAACGAACTGTTTGTTGAAATGAGCCCTAAAGCCGTTGATTACCTCATCGCTCAGGGTGTTTTGTTTTATCGTCGGGCCCCAAACATGTTTCGTTTGGTGTGCCGCTGGGATACCTCCACAGAAGAAACCGCTCGATTGATCGCCCTAATTGAACAATCTCCAAGAGGATGAGCAAGATGAAAAAAAATAACTTGTTACTGTGTCTTGCGTCGTTTGCGTTGTTACTCTCTTCCACCGCTCGCGCAGACGAATATCCGAGCGAACCTATCAAGATTGTGGTGCCCTATGCAACAGGAGGGATTGCAGATGTCTTGGCACGACTAGTCGGTTCGCGACTTGAGGCTCTGGTCAAACAACCGGTCATTGTCGAAAATCGCTCGGGTAGCAATGGCACAATAGCCCTGCAATTTGTAGCGCAAGCAAAGCCCGATGGCTATACGTTGCTTCTTGGCAATACTGCGACACAAGTGGTCAATCGGTTTCTATACCCAAACCTACCCTTTGATCTCGTTCGCGGCTTTCAGCCCATTGGTAAGATCGCACAGACTCCGATGATGTTGGTGGTGTCTACCGCAAGCCCTGCCAATACCGTTGCCGATATCGTCGCGATGGCCAAGGCCTCGCAAACACCGCTCAATGTTGGCTCAAGCGGTAACGGCTCTGCTTCGCACTTAGGCTTGGTCATGCTCGCAAACATGGCAAAGATTGATTTGGCGCATGTGCCCTATCGCGGAAGTTCGCAGATCGTTCCCGATTTAATCGGAGGTCGCCTCGCCGCTTACTTTGACACCCCACCCACGTCACTCTCACTGATCCGCGCAGGTAAGCTTAAGCCTCTTGGCGTTGGCAGCCGAGAGCGGCAACCGGCTTTACCTGATGTCCCCACCATTGCCGATACCCTTCCCGGTTTTGAATTGACAACTTGGCTTGGTTTGTTTGCGCCCTCCGGTCTGGCACCAGCGCGGCTTGCAATATTAAATACTGCACTGCGCAAGGTGCTTGAAGAGCCCGGCTTTCGCAAACAACTCGTCGACCAAGGCAATGAGGTGTTGCCCAACACCCCAGCAGAATTTAGCGAATTTATTGAGCGAGAAGCTATTCGGATTGGTGCGTTAGTTCGCTCGGCCGGAATACGCCTTGAATAGTCAGTTGCATTCAATCTATTTTTCACCACCCCTCGAGTAGGAGTAGGCACATGTCTCAGTTACGTCATCTCGTTATTGCCACGCAAGACCCAGCAAAAGCCTTAGAGTTCTATACGAACGTGTTTGGTTTTAAAGAGCTCAAGTATATGGACAATGAACGCGCGAGCGGCTATTTTTTGACAGACGGCGTGCTCAATATCGCACTCTTAAAATTTAAAACTGATCAGCTTGGTAAAGGCATGGATTACGTGGGCCTGCATCATTTTGGCGTCTTCACAGACCAGGCAGACCATTGTGTCGATATGGTCGAAAAACTAGGTGGCGTGCCCTACGTGGATGAAATGGATCTGGCCCCACTCGCAGACCGTAAACGACCCGACAAATTTCGCGGCTTTGAAGGGATGGTCTTTGATATCTCAGAAGAACCTTGGCCAGGTAATGTTGATTATCACAAGTAAATTGCAGCTGCCCGAAAACTGACAGGCAAAACATGAGCAACCCAAGTTCTTCACCCAAGGGAACTTGGTAAAGACAAAATCTTGACGGCTATCGTGCGGCCCACGCCATCGTCGACGTACTCATTGCCGCTGGGGTGACAGAGATTTACGGTCAAAGCTGCCCCACCGCCTTGTTTCTCGCTGCTGAAAAAGCCGGGAGCCGACAAACCGGCTACAGAACTGAAAACGCCGCGAGCGCGATGGCCGATGGTGCCGCAAGGCAAAGCCGAAAAATCCCTATCATCACAGCTCAAAATGGCCCTTCCGCAGCTCTGTTAGTCGCAGGGCTCGCCGAAGCAACAAAAGCGTCGATGCCTATTCTGGCGATTGTCCTAGCGGTACCCCGAGCAACGGCAGACAAAAATACCTTTCAAAGGCTCCCTTCACTTAAAGGTCTACGGTCGCTCTACAAAGACAGGGTTAATTGACCCAAACACACCTTCCCTCAATCATCGTCATCGTCATCGTCATCGTCGTCTGCTGAAGTATCACGCGACTTGGGCACAGGTTTAGTGGCAGGCGCCGTGCTAGCGCTTTTCGGGGATTTTGGGGTTTTCGTGGTGAGCGCGTTTGCTGCAGGATTCGTAACGACCGCGTTTGTGGCAGGATTCGCGACTACCGGGCTTGCCAGCGAAGTTTGCGCAGTTTCACATGCTGGATTACCAAAACGTTTTACACAGAGCTGTGCCGTACAGTTTCGTAAGTAAGCGTTGCGCGCCTGAGCGTTCGTATCCACCATTTCTAATGATTGATACGGCACTGACCTCGTTCTCATCTCAGGCTTACAGCGGGTGTAGGTTCGGTTGCCCTCTGTACGACTCACACAATCTTCAGCACCCGTTGCCACCTGGACGGATCTTGTGCGTTGAACATACATTTGTACGCTGTTAACGGGATATCGTTGAAACGCAGCGGGTGAGCACTCAGTTTGCGCATTAAGATATTCTTTCGTTGCGCAACCAGTCAGCATCAGTGCAATGAAAATAATTAAAAAATGTCTCATGTGGTTCCAAATTTTAGCGACGGCCTACATCAGCCAAAGCGCCTTATTTTTATGAAAAAAATATGTTACCTCATCCCTATTTTGAACACTCAGCAATCGTTTCGCCACGAAGCCTTTTTTAAGCAGTTTTCTGTTCAGTCAGCGCAAGAGCTTCTATGGTTTGTTGACGCATGATGTACTTCTGTATTTTTCCGGTGATCGTCATCGGAAACTCGTCGACAAAACGAATGTGCCGCGGCACCTTGTAATGGGCGATCTGTCCTTTGCAAAAGGCGCGCACCTCGTCTGCCGTGACCGACTGGCCCTCGCGTAATTTCACCCAGGCGCAGAGCTCTTCGCCATATTTTTCGTCAGGTACACCGATCACTTGTACGTCTTGAATGTGCGGGTGGCTGTATAAAAACTCCTCAATTTCACGCGGGTAGATGTTCTCGCCACCGCGAATCACCATGTCCTTTAGGCGTCCGACGATATTGACATAACCTTGTTCGTCCATCACAGCCAAATCGCCCGTGTGCATCCAGCCCGCCGCGTCAACGGCCTCACGGGTTTTTTCTTCGTCACTCCAATAGCCCAGCATGACAGAGTAGCCACGCGTACAAAGCTCGCCCGTGACACCACGAGGTACCACGCGTCCCTCAGTGTCGACAACCTTGATTTCGACATGCGGCTGCACTCGACCGACCGTCGAGACCCGGCGCTCTAACGGATCGTCTATGGCGCTCTGCAGGGATACTGGCGAGGTTTCGGTCATGCCATAGGCAATGGTGACCTCATTCATGTTCATTTCGGCTTGCACCCGTTTCATGACCTCGACTGGGCAGGGCGAGCCGGCCATGATGCCCGTGCGTAAACTTCGCAAGTCAAACTTGGCAAAGTCCGGGTGCTCAAGCTGGGCGATGAACATGGTGGGGACTCCGTAAAGCGCGGTGCACTGCTCTTCTTGCACCGCTTTCAGCACAGCCAGTGGATCAAAGGCCGCACTCGGATACACCATGGTAGCCCCGTGTGTCAGACACCCCAAATTACCCATCACCATCCCAAAGCAGTGATACAGCGGCACCGGAATACACAGCCTGTCTTGATCGGTCAATTTGATGGCTTCAGCAACGAAATAGCCGTTGTTGAGAATATTTTGGTGGGTAAGGCAGGCACCTTTGGGCTGACCCGTTGTCCCAGAGGTGAACTGAATATTGATGATGTCGTCAAATTGCAGCAGTGCACCCAAGGTCTCAGCACGCGCGACATCGTCGGGCTGCGCCAGCGCACTGATATCATCAAAATTGAACATACCTGGTGTTTGCGGCGTACCCAAGCGAATCACATGTTTAAGCTCGGGCAATGCACGAGACTGCAACGTGCCGGGCTTGGCGCTCGAAAGCTCGGGCGCCAAGTCATTCAAGATCGCCAGGTAATCCGTGGATTTCAATGCAGGCGCAAGAACCAGTGCCTTGCAACCGACCTTGTTCAACGCATACGCCAACTCAGCACGACGATAGGCCGGATTAATGTTAACCAGAATGAGCCCCACCTTAGCCGTTGCAAATTGCGTCAGCACCCATTCAGAACAGTTGGGTGCCCAGATGCCAACGCGATCACCAGGCTCGAGGCCGAGTGCGAGAAAACC
>CAMCII010000113.1 GCA_945874505.1 Bordetella parapertussis
GCACAACGTTCAAGCTGGAACTACCGTAAACGTGATGGTGGTGGTTTAGTGCTGGATATGTTTCCACACTGGCGCTATATCGTCGACACACTACTAGGCGAGGTCAAAGCCGTGTCTTGCCGTACTAAAACTGCCATTGCCAAGCGTCGCGATGAGCAAGGCAAGCCTTATGACGTAGACGTTGAAGATGTGGTGTTAGCCACCCTTGAACTCACCAATGGTGCTTTGGTTGAAATCAATGCATCGTGGGCTGCACGTATTAAACGTGATGATATTTTGACCCTGCAGGTCGATGGCACGCAAGGTTCAGCTTCGTGCGGTTTATATCGCTGTTTTATTCAACCCATGGCGGCGACTCCAAAGCCCGTCTGGAGCATTGAAGTACCAACAAGCGAAGACTTTGATGCACAATGGCTTGAGGTACCGGATGTCACACCCTACACAAATTCGTATCGCGCAGGTTGGGAGTCGTTTTTACGACATGTGCTTGACGACACCCCTTTTGCCTCGCCTTTAAAAGCGGGTGCAAAAGGGATTCAATTGGTCGACGCTTGCTATCGCAGTAACGCCGAGCGACGCTGGATTGATTTGCCAGCGCTCGCCCTTTAACACGCTGTGCTTGCTCAACGATTTCGTTGAACAAGCTCTCTGAGCAGATTTTCAAATACCTTTGAGCCTGCTCATCGAGCAGACCATAGAATCTCTTCAAACGCTCAGCGAGCAGGCGATAAAATGTCTTTGAGCGTACTCACCAAGCCGACTCTAAAATTTCTAGCAGTTGGCTAGTCTCTGTCACCGGCCTCGGATTATTTTTAATGCCAAAGTCATGCATCACCTTATCGGCGATGACTGGAAAATCTTCGCGCTTAACACCAACATCGCGTATGCGGGTAGGTAAATTCAAGCTTCGTACCAACTGCTCGATCGCATCTGCGGCTTCCATCCCCGCGCAGCCCATCGCCTGCGCAATCATTTGCTGCTTTGGTGCATTGACGACTTTGTTGTAGCGCATCACTGCAGGCAGTAACACGCAAGAGGTATACCCGTGTCCTACCCCAGAGTGCGCGCCAAAAACATGGCCGATCGCGTGACTAGCACCTACACGAGCACCGAACTCAAGAATGCGAATCGACATCGCCATGCCGCGTTGGCAATCAAGCCGCGCATCTAGATCGGCCGGGTTAGCCAACACTCGAGGCAACCCCTGAGACAACAGCGCTAAGGCTGCTTTGCCAAAAGCATCTACACTTGGATCAACATTTAACATCGCCATAAACTCAGCTGCATGGTCAACCGCCTTGATGCCACTTGAGAGAAATAAATTCATCGGCGTATCAAGCGTGACGAGTGGATCAACAATGACGGCTCGTGGTGCGGTCATCGGATAACCGAAAATCTCTTTGACGCGCGCCGTGGTGTCTGAACACCCAGCAAACCAGGTAAATTCGGCCGCTGACAGCGTAGTCGGCACGGCAATCATTCTCAACCATTCTGCCGCATCAGCCGGTCGCACACTGCCATCCGTCGCAGCAAAAACAGCAGCTTCGTGTAGTTGGGCAGGGGTCGACAAGCCTTTTTTAAGTGCCACCAACATGACCTTGGTCGCATCAATCACCGAGCCACCACCAATCGCTAGCAACACATCAGCGTGTGCCGCGCGCGCAGCCTGCGCGCCCTCTAGTACACAAGATTGCGGCACGTGAGCCGTGATGTTTGTGAACTGTCCTACGCAGCGCGAGCCGAGGGCTCGAACAATCGCTTGATAAGATGGTGTCATTGCAACAGAGCGACTCCCCAACACAAACACCCGTTGGCTACCGGTGCGATCAAGTTCTTTGATCACGGCCGTGGTCGCGGATTCGCCAAAACTAATCCGCTCTGTGGCGTTAAAGCAATGAATTGAAGGTGTCATACAGTCAGTCTCCGAAAGGCGTCTAAACAGCACCCTGTTTTAGCAAGCTGATCGATGTGATCAGCGACAGAGTCATACTTTAGCGCCATTTTTGCTGATCTTGCTCAAATGCCTGTGCGAGCTCAGCTCACCCTGGGCTATTACCTTGAGCCGTCAATGAGGCAAGGGGCAAATTTCGAGGCAGATTTCTATTGCACTCATATAGGTTTATGCTACAGCGACTGCCCCTTGTGCAGCTAAAAAAACGACACACCAAAAGACGCCATACGATGAACACGTTTAAATTTCTTTCTTTAGTCACATTCTTTTGCTGTGCAGGCGTGTCGCAAGCGGCAACCATTACGCGTTTGACGCCACAAGGCCCGAGCACTGGTGTGCGACAAATCGTCGTTGACTTTGATCGTGCGGCCGTCGCCTTTGGCGAAGCGAATTTACCAGCCCCTGTTCAGGTGCAGTGTTCTTTAGATCGTGCAGCTGAGGGCTCAGGTCGTTGGCTCAATGAGCGTAGTTGGGCGTACGACTTTGTGAACGAGGTTCCTGCAGGCGTCGTATGCCAAGCCGAGCTCAACGCACAAGCTTCAGGCTTTTTAGGCGGTTCGATTCAAGGTGAGGCCCAATACAGTTTTCATACAGGCGGGCCGATCATTGAACGCGCACAGCCTGGGCGTTATGGCCCGATTGCTGAGGATCAAATCTTTGTGCTGCACCTTTCAGGCCCCGCCACGTTGGCCAGCATTCGCACCCATGTTTGGTGTGCCGTTGAGGGTTTAGGTGAGCGCGTACCTGTCCGCTTAATCTCGGGGGCTGATCGCGACGCCATCATTGAAGCAAACTATCTTCAGAATGAAGCCAAAAAAGACCCCTTAAGTGTGGTCACACTAGCCTGTAATCGACGCTTGTCGGCCTCGGCAAGAATTCAACTGGTCTACGGTCGAGGGATTGTCAGCGCGATCAAAGCGGGGGCAGAGCTCAAGACGACAACCGAGCAACGCTTAGACTTCACCGTTCGCGAGCCCTTTCGCGCGAACTTTACTTGTGAGCGCGAAAGCGCACGCAGCGGCTGTATTCCGATTTTGCCGCTGACGCTCAATTTCAATGCACCTGTTTCAGCCTCGTTGCTCAAGAGCATTCGCTTAACGTCTGGCACGATGACCTACCCTGCAATGCTTAGCAACGGCTCGGGCGCTGGTATGAATGACCTGCAATCGTCGAATTACGCCACGGCAGTGCAATTTTCTGGGGTATTACCCGAAAACACCGAATTCATGATCGAACTGCCTCAGGCGCTAAAAGACGATTCAAATCGACCCTTGAGCAATGCGACATCGTTTCCGTTCAAGGTCAGTACTGGCCCGATGCCAGCGTTAGCTAAGTTTTCAGCGGCGCCATTTGGTGTGATCGAGCGCCTGGCAGATCAACAAGGCGTTGGCGTCTTGCCGCTTACCGTACGTAACGTTGAGACGAATCTCAATATTAAAGAGCTGCCAGTGACACAAAAGCGCGGCAAGGTCACCGATCTGCGCCTGAACTCAGATGCCGACATCATCGCTTGGTATCGTAAGACGTTAATGTACAACTCAGGTTGGATCGATCGCAAGCAAGCCCAACAGGACGCCAAGTCGCCTCTGCCACCCGTTATATCTAAGGATACGGAAGGTGTAGTTGAAACGCGCAGTATCGCTTTGCTAGCGCAAAGCGAGTCAACGACTCAGTTAGAGCTACCAGCGCTTGCAGCAACCGATAGACGCCCCTTCGAAGTGATTGGAGTACCACTGACACCAGGCTTTCACGTTGTAGAAATCGCCTCGCAGCAACTTGGCCAGCGCTTGCTCAATGAACAGTACGGTGAGAGACGCACAATGTATGTGCGAACTGCTGCGTTAGTCACAAACCTGGGCGTGCACTTCAAGCTTGGCCGGGAAAACTCAATCGCCTGGGTCACCACCTTAGATCAAGGTAAGCCCGTTGCAGGCGCCAACGTACAAATCTCTGATTGCCATGGCCGCGCGCTCGCGCAGGCCGTCACTGACGCAGCAGGCATCGCAAACTTCAAAGGGATTTCACCGCAAGCGCCGTTATGCCGTTCAGACTATGAGTACATGCAAGCGTATTTTGTCAGCGCACGCGCAACGCAGCCTAGGTCTATAACGCGCAACGCACCAGTCGTTGAAGATATCGCCTTCACTTGGACCAACTGGGACAAAGGTATTGAGCCTTGGCGCTTTCAGGTACCAACGAGTCAAGCCGCAACACCAGATCAACGTGTCCACACCATCTTTGATCGAACCCTTGTACGTGCGGGTGACACGGTATCGATGAAACATATCCTGCGCGCCGAAACCAGTCGCGGCTTTGACCGTGTTGCGAAGCCGCCTGCGTCTTACTCGATCACCCATGTGGGCAGTGGTCAACAGTACAAAGGCGAAGTGGTCTGGTCAACCAGCACCACGGGTGGTCAATCTGCGCAAAACACCTTTCAATTGCCTCGCAACGCCAAGTTAGGACTCTATCAGGTGGCAATGATGCATAAAAACGAAGTGCTGGATTCGGGTGAGTTCAGGGTCGAAGAGTTTAGATTGCCCATATTTACCGGACAGATCAAACCTGACACCAGCGCCCCACTCGTACGTACACAAACATTGCCGGTCGATGTGCAGGTCGCCTATGTCTCGGGTGGTGCGGCCTCAAAGCTTCAGGTGCAAGTCTCTGCGCTCGTACGCGACAAAACGCTCGCTTTTTCTGATTATGAAGATTTTGTGTTTAACGCCCCGAAAGGATTGCAGTCTGGCACGAGCGTAAACGCTGCGGCTTCAGAGGCACAACAAAGCCAGCGTCTCATTGCCAACAAAATGCCACTCACGCTTGATCAGCTAGGCAATGGTAAGTTGACCATCGGCTCGATCCCGACCACCCAAGAGGTCAAAGAACTGCTGCTCGAGGCAACTTACGCAGACCCAAGCGGCGAGGTGCAAACCCTGCAAAATATCCAAACTCTGTGGCCGGCCCAAATTATCGCTGGCATCAAGACCGAGAACTGGATCTCGGTAGGCCAGTCGCTAAAGCTTCAGGCCTTAGCGCTAGATTTAGCAGGTCAGGCTCAACCTAAAATCGCGCTTGAAGTCACTGCGATCTCTCGTAAAGTTGAATCATCGCGCAAGCGTATGGTGGGCGGTTTTTACAGCTATGACAACAAAACCATCACCAAAGATCTAGGCATCGTATGTCGTGGCACCAGCGATTCGCGTGGCTTACTGACCTGCGACGTCAAACTTGAGCAACCGGGTGAAGTCGAATTAATTGTGACCGCAAAAGATGCTGCAGGCAATCAAATTCAAGCCGCCACCTCGGTGTATGTGACGCGTCAAGGTGATATCTGGTTTGGCGCTGACGATCACGACAGAATGGATGTACTGCCTGAGAAAAAAACGTATCAACCAGGCGAGATTGCTAAATTTCAGGTGCGGATGCCCTTTCGCCAAGCGACCGCTTTAGTGGCGATTGAACGAGAAGGTATCTTAGAAACCCGCGTGATCGAACTCAAAGGCGATGACCCCACCATTGCAATCGAAGTCAAAGCTGGCTGGAGCCCCAACGTGTACGTCAGTGTACTTGCCTTGCGAGGTCGCTTACGCGTCGTGCCATGGTATAGCTTTTTTACCTGGGGCTATCGCACACCGACTAAGTGGTGGGCAGACTATTCAAATCCCGATAACGATGACTTTGTTGCGCCGACCTCGATGGTTGATCTCAGCAAGCCCACGTATCGGTTTGGTATGGGTTCTATTCAGGTAGGCGATGCCGCTCATCGTTTAAACGTCAAGGTGCAAACTGATCGCACGAGCTATACCGTGCGCGACAAAGCCCAAGTCACCGTGACGGTAACTTTACCCAATCAAGAGCCGGCTGCACACGCTGAAATTGCCCTTGCTGCAGTCGATCGGGCGTTGCTCGAGTTGATGCCCAACACAAGCTGGAACTTACTTGAGGGGATGCTTGTGCCGCGCGCTTGGGGTGTTGCCACCTCAACGGCGCAAATGGAAATTATTGGACGCCGCCATTATGGGCGTAAAGCAGTACCAGCGGGTGGTGGCGGCGGGCGCAACCCGACCCGCGAGCTCTTGGATACTTTATTGCTATGGAATCCAAAGATTGTGCTGGATGAAAAAGGCCAAGCCCGAGTGACCGTACCTTTGAATGATGCGCTGACCACCTTTGAGATTGTTGCGATCGCCGATGTCTCAACAGGATTGTTTGGCACCGGCAAAACCACCATTCAAAGTACTCAAGATTTACAAATCATTAGCGGCTTGCCACCGTTGGTGCGTGAAGGCGATCAGTACCAAGCCCAAGTGACCTTGCGCAATACCACCGATAAACCGATGAAGTTAGTGGTTGAGGCCAACCATCAAAGGTTAAGCTTACCGTCTCGGTCGCTAGAGCTTGAGCCGCGTGCGGCCGGCCAAGTCAGCTGGTCAGTGGCGGTTGATCAGCAAACTACACAACCAATGTTGGACAGCTTCATTTGGCAGCTTCTCGCGAGAGATTCGCTCAGTCAGACCCAAGATGCCTTAAAAGTGACGCAGCGCGTGACGGCTGCAGTACCCGTGACCGTTCAACAGGCGACACTGCTACAACTTACTGGGCCAGACTCGCTTGAGATCAAAGCGCCAGGCGCTGCGCTCGCGCAACGTGGCGGCATCAAACTATCGCTCAGTCGTAGTTTGGCGCAAGGCCTACCAAGTGTGCAAGCGTGGCTGGCTAGCTACCCGTTTACGTGTCTTGAACAGAGTGCCAGCAAGGCGCTAGGCCTGCGCGACCATGGCCTTTGGTCAGATCTGCTGACGCAATTGCCGGGCTACCTGGATAGCGATGGTCTGGCGACTTACTTTCCGACCCGAGCAGGCGATCGTAACCGCGGTAGCGATACCCTAACCGCGTATCTATTAAGTGCTGCACACGAGGCCAGCACCCTCGACTCCAACCTTGCGATCCCGTCAAACTTGACCGCGCCAATGCTCGAAGGCCTGAGCGATTTTGTTCAAGGCAAAATCGAACGTCAATCGTGGAGCAGCCTAGCCGACCTAGAGGTACGCAAGCTTGCTGCACTTGAGGCACTTTCGCGTTACGGCCAAGCCCAACCTCAAATGCTGGACTCGCTCGAGATTTCGCCAAGAAAATGGCCAACGCACGCGGTGATTGACTGGCTGAGCATCCTCAATCGCATGCCAAAGCTCAAAGGGCGTGAGCAGTACCGTACACAAGCCAATCAAGTTTTACGCAACCGCTTGGCCTTTCAAGGCTCGCGCACAGGCTTTAGCACTGAGCGCGCTGATGCCTGGTGGTGGCTGATGCAAAATGGTGACGTCAACGCTGCCCGTCTAACGCTATTGACCTTAACGGATCCGGCCTGGAAAGCCGACTCGGGGCGCTTGCTCACAGGGCTCATCGCACGGCAACAGAAAGGGGCTTGGTCTACCACCACGGCGAACTTGTGGGGTAGTTTGGCGCTCGAACAATTTGCCAAAGTCTACGAGTCGACAGCGGTCACGGGCCAGGTCACGGCCAACCTTGGCGCTGCACAGGCAACGGTTGACTTATCAAAAGAAAGCTCTGGCAGCATGCTGCTCGCCTGGCCACTCGATGAAAAGACAGAGACACTGAAGATTACCCCTCAGGGCACAGGGCGACCTTGGGTCGGCATCCAATCATTCGCGGCGATACCACTCACGGCACCCCGGTTTGCTGGCTTTCAAATCAAACGCTCGGTCAGCCCGATTGAACAAGCAGACAAAACTCTGCCACCCGGCACCTTTAGCCGTGGCGACATCTTGCGGGTCACCCTTGAATTCAACGCCTCAAGCGCGATGACTTGGGTCGCTTTAACGGATGCCATTCCGGCGGGTGCAACGATTCTGGGTAGCGGCCTGGGACGTGATTCACAAATGGCGACAACGGGCGAACAAGCGCAGGCTAAGGCGTGGCTTGCCTACCAAGAGCGTGGTCTAGAAGCGCTCAAAGCGTATTACGAGTATGTGCCTGAAGGTGTTTCAAAGCTTCAGTACACCATTCGTTTGAATAGCTCTGGAACCTTCGCGTTACCGCCCTCACGCGTTGAAGCGATGTACGCCCCTGAAATGTTCGGTGAAACGCCAAACGCACCGGTCGTTGTGCGATGACTACGCACCCTAAGCGCGGCCTTTGGAGTGCGCTCAAGGGAGTGATTTATCTCTCTGTACTGACTGTTGCTCTCTTTACGGACAAGGCAGTCGCCCAAGAGTTACCGTCGTTTGCTGAGGTGAAAGCCTCGCATGAGCCCTCTGATATACGTATCCTCGATCGACACGGTGAACTCATTCATCGAGTTCGTACGAACCGGGGCGTGCGACGGGGACAATGGATTTCACTTGATGCGGTGTCTCCCGCTTTTCGTCAGGCAATTTTGCTCAGTGAGGATAAACGCTTTTATGAGCATAGCGGCATCGACTGGCGCGCAGTGTCTGCTGCTGCTTGGGGCAACCTTTGGAATCAAAAGACCCGTGGGGCTTCAACTCTAACCATGCAACTCGTTGGTTTATTAGACGAAGATTTAAAAAGCAAAAAAGCAGGACGCACATTCGCAAAAAAAATTGAACAGTCGATCTCGGCAGAGTCGCTTGAACGGAAATGGCGTAAAGACCAAATTCTTGAGGCATACCTCAACCTTGTGCCTTTTCGAGGTGAAACTATTGGGATTGACGCCTTGAGCCAAACCTTGTTTGGCAAAGCAGCGCAAGGTCTAAACAATCAAGACGCCGCCATCGCCGCTGCGTTGGTGCGTGGCCCCAATGCAGCGCCCTCTGAAGTTTTCCGACGCGCGTGTGGTGTGCTGCGTTTAATCGAAGCAAACGCGCCTGCGACCGTGTGCAACGGGCTTGAGCAGATCGTTTACCAAGCGCTGCAACGCAAGGCCTTTGAGCCAAGCACCGGGATTGCCCCACAGGTGGCGCGCTACAGTGTCGCCGAAGGGCGACGCTTGAACCCACAAACTACACCCCTTAGCACTGCGATCCAAACAACCATCGACGCCTCAACGCAACGCGTGGCTGTTCAAGCGCTGCAAGGCCAGTTGCGCGAGCTACGCAAACGCCAGGTCGAGGATGGAGGCGTGATCGTGTTAGACAACAAAACGGGCGAAATTTTGGCCTGGGTGGGGTCATCTGGCGCTCTGAGCAAGGCCCAACACGTTGATACTGTGCTCGCCTTTAGACAACCTGGCTCGACCTTAAAGCCTTTTCTCTATGCCCAAGCCATTGCTGAGCAACGCCTCACAGCTGCGAGTTTGCTAGATGACTCGAGTGCGCAGCTTCAAACCGGGGCTGGGCTGTATATCCCTCAAAACTACGATCACACCTTTAAAGGCTGGGTCTCGGCGCGCACCGCGTTAGCGGCCTCGCTGAACCTGCCTGCGGTACGCACGTTGATGATGGTCACCCCAGAGGCCTTCGCGCAACAGTTAAAGCGTGTTGGTTTGCCCTTAAAGCAATCGGGTGATTATTACGGCTACAGCCTCGCACTCGGCAGCGCAGAGGTGTCACTACTGAATTTAAGCAATGCCTATCGAACACTGGCAAACGCGGGGCGCTACACGCCACTGACTGCGTTGCTTGGCCCAGCGCATGGCGAGCTCAGCCTCGAGCGTGCCTCACCGAGCAGTCTTGAGCACCAAGCCCTAGATGCGCGTGCCGCCTTTATTGTGAGCGATATGTTGAGTGACCCCTACGCGCGGGCCGGCACCTTTGGCACAGACAGCGTCTTGCACACGCGTTTTTGGAGCGCCGTGAAAACCGGCACCAGCAAAGACATGCGCGATAACTGGGCGTTAGGGTATTCAGAGCATTACACCGTGGGCGTGTGGGTGGGCAATGCCAACGGCGCACCCATGTGGGATGTGAGCGGCACCACCGGCGCTGCGCCGGTATGGGCAGAGATCATGTCGTACCTGCACCGCGAAAAATCGAGTCAACCTGCGCAACCGCCGCGCGAGGTCATCAGTCAAACCGTTGAGCTGACCAACGAGACTGGCAAGCATCTTGAGGCGCC